>NZ_DCSO01000090.1:39071-50284 GCF_002325665.1 Methylophaga sp. UBA1464 | reverse complement strand
CTTCAGGCCCATCACTTTCAGCTAAACGCTGGGCCAACACCTCTGCGACCTTCCAGGAGGTAAAGTATTGATTTTCGATATAGATAAGCTTTTCAGCGGCAGCGATAGCATCAAGATATAAGGTTTCAACTTCAGTGATTTCCGGCTGCCCCTCAAATTCCGGTTGAGTACGTGAAATGGCAATATTGACCTGTTGAAAATCCGGCCTGATATAGTGAGGCCAGATATCCTCAACATAATGAGGTGGCTGGGTTAACTGTTGCCCCGTTGCTTTCAACCAACGTTCCCGGGCCAATTCAGCAAGACTTTTAGCAGCTTCACCATCAACTAACATCTGCATATCATGAAAAGGTGGATAGGCCACATTATCTGGATCTATACGGCGCTTATCCTCAGGCGCATGATCACTGCTGTCCCAACGGTGCTTACCGGGATCTATGCCGCCACAAAAGGCGATTTTGTCATCGATTACGACGATTTTTTGATGCTGAGATCCACCGAAAGGACATTCCCCATCCAGCTGATAATGCAAACGATCCTGTTTTTTCCAGCCGGGCCGGAATAATGGCAGCCATTCTCTTTCCAAGGTATACAGCATCGCCCAATCCCAGTTCAGGATATAGAAATTTAATTCTGGCTTTTGCTCTAAAACGGCATTAATCAAATCGCCTAACTCGGCGGGAGCATCGGTTTGTTTTTCACCGCGAACCAGCCTCAGTCGACTATCAATATCCCAGGCAAGAATATAAACGGCATATTGAGCCTGCATAATTGCTGTATGCAGGGCACCAAAATAATTTTCGCCATCAACCAGTAGCGCTGCTCTATTGGCATTACGGGAACGCCAGCAGTTTTCACCAACGCGAATAATTTTCTTATCATCCATAAATTGGGGCGCACTCCCAGCCGAAGATTAAGTTCGAACAAAGACTATCACAGCAACATTCCAGAGAAATTGACCCAGGTTAATCTCAATAATTCATATTTATGAAGGCGGATGAGCCTGATTAAAAGTTTTTGAAATAACTGACAAGTGGAATAATTAATTTAAATTTTGAGATGGCTATTGGGGAATAATTCGATAGTAGCCGTTTTTACCACGCATCAATAAAGCGGGGGTATTCGCAGGTAACATTTCATCAGTACTTTTTACCGCCTGGACCACGGCAAACTTGGCACCACTGGGTTTATCCAGAATATACTCCACGCCCAGCTGGGATTTTATCTTCTCATCAATAAACTGACCCGCCAATGCACCACCGACTAGTGCAATGATGGTAATCGCCACGCCGGCAGGGTTATCCGCCTGGGTAATACCGTATGCAGTTGAACCGGCCACAGTTGCTCCGACCGCCGCTCCCCAGCCGGGTCGGTTTTCTCCGAGCCCTTCAATTTTGACCATACGGGATGAGACAATCCAGACATCTTCAACGGCCATGACTTCCCCCACTTCATCACGAAAATAATTGCTCTGTGATCGTGAAGCACAGCCATTAACAAATGTCACCAGAATCAAAATAGCGAAAAGGCCGCTGACAGGATAACGAAACATGGAAAGCTCCAGATTCAAAGTAATGTTATGAGGTTATTTTTGGGTGGCTGCTCAGCATCTCATCAGGGAAAAGGGTCAGTTTTTGATACCTGTTTTTGCCAGACTGGCTCCAATTGAAACTCCTGGCACCATACTAAAATATCTTCGGCCGGCATGGGGCGGGCTATCTGATAGCCTTGTGCCAACTCACAGCCCATAGACAGCAACATCAGTCCATGTTCAATGGTTTCCACCCCTTCCGCGATAACCTGGCGATTAAAGGCTTTAGCCAGACTGATCACACCATCGACAATATTGTAATCACTGGGATCCTCTAACATATCACGAACAAAACTCTGGTCAATTTTGACCGAGTTTGCTGCCAGATGCCGCAGATGAGTCAACGAAGAATAACCGGTACCAAAATCATCCAATGCTATCTGTACCCCCACCTGATGCCGGCATTCATCGATAATACGGCTCAGCGTATGCACATCTCCCAATGTACTGCTTTCCAGAATTTCCAGTTGCAAAGACGAGGGCTTGATATCCGGATAACGACTTAAGATCTGCTGTAAGGATTGAATAAAATTTATCGCATGCAGATGGTTGGCTGCAATATTGACACTCACCACAAGATTTAATCCCGCCTGCTGCCATTGCTGCAACTGACTCAGCGCCGACTCAACGACCCACAGACCCAAATCAAATTCCAGATCACTGCCTTCCACGACAGACAGAAACTCATTAGGGTAAAGCAAACCACTTTCAGGATGCTGCCAGCGAATCAATGCTTCAACCGCGATGATTTCGCCGGTTTTCATATTTATTTCCGGTTGATAATGCAATACAAACTCATTATTTAACAGGGCTTCACGTAAACGATGAACAACATGATGCTTCTGCATAACCTGTTGATTTAATTCAGGGTTAAACAGTCTGAATGTATTGCGTCCGGTGATTTTAGCCTGATACATTGCCTGATCTGCATGACGCAACAGTGTGTCTAAATCAACATTATCCATGGGATATAAAGCAATACCGCTGGAGGCACTGATAACGATGCGTTGATTATCTATCCAATACGGCTCAGCCAACGTCTGATGTAATCTGGTCAGTAATTGCTCACATTGCTCGTAGGAACTGATATCTCTGAACAAAATAGCAAACTCGTCCCCACCAAAGCGGGAAATGGTGTCTTCTTCCCTGACACTTGCCCGCAATCGGTCTGCCACGTCAATCAGTAATAAATCACCAATGTTATGGCCGTGAGTATCATTCACCGGCTTGAAATCATCCAAATCCAGAAAACAAACCCCAACCCATGTGCCTAAGCGCTGACTATGGGCCACAGCCTGACTGTACCTGTCAGCAAACAATACCCGATTGGGTAAATGCGTGAGCACATCATAATGTGCCATTAATTCCAGCTTTTCCTGCTGGGTTTTAGATTGGGTAATATCCGAAAACAAACCTACATAAAATTGTTTATCCCCCTGAGGATTGGTCATCGCTGTAATGGTCAGAAGCAGCGCATATAAATGTCCTTCTTTATGGCGATTCCAGACTTCTCCCTGCCAGTACCCCTGATTTTCCAGGCTGTGCCACATTTGCTGAAAAAAATCATTGTTATGTTTACCGGATTTCAACATTGCCGGGGTGCCTTGCAACGCCTCTTGCATGGTATAACCGGTTATTTCGGTAAAGGCCGGATTCACTTCTAAAATCCGACTTTTTGTATCGGTAACCACAATTCCTTCATGTGCCTGCCTGAAAATCTGCTCTGAAAAATGGATTTTCTGCTCAGCCTGTTTACGTGTGGTTATATCGTAGAAAACAAGCAGTAATTCATTATTTACCGCATCATGTAATGGTGAAACTGAAAGCAATGCAACACGCTCACTGCCATCCAGGCAGTAAATGCTCACTTCCAATGAGGAATTAGGTAACAACTTATGCTCTGGATTGGCAGACCACCATTCATTTACCGTTTTTAAATAGTCCTTACTGACATTCGTTTTCTCCCACCACAAAGCCAGCGTGGGTAAATCATCCAGCGTATAGCCATAAAGCTCAGTAAACGCCGGGTTGATAAAACTGACTTTCCGCTCTTTTCCCACCAAAATGTAGGGGATGGGTGAAGATTCAATTACCTGTCTGAATTTTAGATTTGCCATTGATGCTGAAAACATAAATCGCACAAAGGCTGTCAATAACGCGAAAATAGCTATGGCAATACAAAATAGCAGGATTCGGGATTGCTTCACGTCACCCAGGCCACCTTTCCAACCTCCCTTTGGCTGTCCCACCAAGACCCAGTGCCCCTCTGGCAAGGCAAGTGGCATCGTTAACCTTGCATTATCAAATAAAGCTTCTTCACCGAAAAACACCTCACCTTGCTCACCCAACCCATCTTTACCCCGAATGGCCATCTCAATCGGTAAATCTGCCGCATTTAATCCAGACGCTTCAAAAAAAGCATCAACGTCAATAACGGCCGAAATAATGCCCCAAAAATATTCTTGCTGTTGATCATCAAGCAGATACACGGGTATCCGGGTGATCAATCCAGTGCCGCCTTGTTTAAGTTCAAGCGGACCCGCAAGCACTAAATTCCGGCTCACCCTGGCGCGTTCGGCTGCCGCAGCTTGGGTAGGTTCCTGACGGTAATCCAGTCCTATAGCCTGTTCATTTCCTGCCACTGGATACATGTAGCGAATCACCATATCCGGAGCGGCAGCGATATTGCGTAACTGAGTATGTTCGCCAATCAGATGGCTCATGGCGACTTCGAACTGTTCCTGAGTCAACTCCGGATTAACGGCAAATAAACCCGGCAGCCCCCGGATAATTTGAATGTGGTTTTGTAAGTTTGTCACCAGATTATTGTGATATTGACTTAGCTTCTGCTGGGTCTTTGCCTGTAAAGCATTGCTGTATCTATCCTGAATAACATAGTCAATATAAATCGCTGCTGAAAAGATGAGCAGAGCGATGATGGCGATCATGCTATTAAAAACCAGTTTAGTCGCTATTAAATGTCGCATTTAAAATCCATGGATGACCAGTGCACAGCAACAGATTGAAGTTGGTTGGTCGGATCGAAATTATTACAGTATTTACAGGCTATAAGAACAAATTGTTTAACACTGTGTTACCTGTCACATCCATCAGCATCTTCTTCAGGCTAGCATTAAACAGCTTTAGTTCCTCAAATCTTGATTTATCAGAGAGTTACGGTAACAATGAAACCCCGTATAAACACTGGCTCATTTCCGCCTATTCATTCAGAAATTGTTAATGAACTGGGAGACGGAGCATTGATAAACCAAAATTTGAATCCGGGTTCTTCAATTCGAATGTTAAAACGTAAAGCGCTTCCAGCTTATATTGCGATCTTTGCAGACTTGATGACTTTGCTGTTGTGTTTCTTTGTGTTGTTATTGTCGATGTCAGAGCTTGATGTTATTCGTCTAAAAATGGTAACGCAATCAATGCATAACGCTTTTGGTGTTGAGCCTCCGGAGATTCCTGAACCTGTCCCCATGGGTACGTCCATAATCAAACAGACTTTTTCACCCAATCCTTCTGATGTCACTGTCATTGAGGAAGTCAGGCAAACGGCTGATCCCAATAACCCCATTATCGACACCAACGATCTGAATTTATATTTACACGCTAAACAACAACGTCAACTCATGCAGATTAAGCAAGCGCTTCGTGAGCAGCTTGATGAAGGTATTCTACAGGTTGAAACGCGTGAAGACCGAGTGGTCATTACGATTGATGAACAAGCCTCTTTTCCATCCGGTCTGGCCACCATAAAGCCCGCTTTTATGCCCGTATTAAAGGCTATTGCCGAGGCATTATCCCATATTGACGATCCTTTAGTCGTTTCCGGCCATACTGATAATCGTCCATTGAGTACACAACAGTACCGATCCAACTGGGAATTATCTGGCTCCAGAGCAACTTCCGTCGTACATGAATTATTGCGTTATCCCGAATATCAAGCTGACCGATTCCGTGTTGAAGGTTATGCTGACACACGCCCAATTACAGAAAATGACACTGATTCCGGTCGAGCACGCAACCGAAGGGTGGAAATAGCTGTCCTCACTCAATAAGGGCTGTGATGCCCCGATTATTTATGGTACAAACTAGGCTTGTCTGTCTTTCATCTCCAACTCTGTTGCAAGCTGAAAGATAACAAGCTCTTGCAAAGGCGCGATGATTTTTACGCCAACTCAGAGGACCTCCATGAAAACATCTGATCTGATGGTTAAAGCATTAGAAAACGAAGGGGTAGAATACATTTTCGGTATCCCCGGTGAAGAAAACCTCGATTTCCTTGATTCACTGCAACATTCTTCAATAAAACTGATCATTACCCGACATGAACAGGGTGCAGGATTCATGGCTGCCAACTATGGCAGGTTGACGGGTAAGCCCGGTGTTTGTTTATCGACCCTGGGACCAGGGGCGACAAATCTGATTACCCCCGCCGCCTATGCTCAGTTAGGTGGTATGCCTATGCTGATCATCACCGGACAAAAACCGATTAAGGCCAGTAAACAGGCATTATTTCAGATTGTTGATATCGTCAACATGATGCGACCCATTACCAAGTTCACCAAACAGGTGGTGCATGGCAACACAATTGGTGCTGTGGTTCGTGAAGCCTGCCGTATTGCAGTACAGGAAAGACCTGGTGCGGTGCATATAGAACTACCAGAAGATATCGCTGCAGAAGAAGTGCAGGACCGTATTTATGCACTGGAAAATATTCGTCGCCCTGATGCCGATAACACCGCGATTAAAGATGCATTGGAGATGATCCGTAAAGCCAATATGCCATTGTTACTGATTGGTGCCGGGGCAAATCGCAAACGGGCAAGCAAAGCCCTGACTCGTTTTGTCGAAAAAACCGGTATTCCGTTTTTTAATACACAACTGGGTAAAGGTGTTATTGACGAACGTCATGACAGTTATCTTGGTACAGCAGCATTATCTGAATCAGATTATCTGCACTGTGCAATAGATCGGGCTGATTTGATTATCAATGTCGGTCATGATGAAGTGGAAAAACCGCCTTTTTTCATGAAAGACGGTGGTGCACTGGTAATTCACATTAATTTTCTCCCGGCAGAAGTCGATCCGGTCTATTTTCCACAACTGGATGTGGTGGGTGACATCGCGACTTCCATCAACCGTATATCAGATGCTTTGTCACCGCAGTCTAACTGGGATTTTTCTTATTTCTATCGCGTCAAACAGGAAGTCCAGCAACGTCTTGGTTTGTATAGCGATGATGATCGCTTTCCGATATTGCCACAAAGCGCTGTGACTACAATTCGTGCGGCGCTTGGCGAGAAAGATATTCTGGCGCTGGATAACGGGCTTTATAAAATCTGGTTTGCCCGTAATTATCAATGTTATGAGAACAATACACTTTTACTTGATAACGCATTGGCCACCATGGGCGCCGGATTACCCACAGCAATGCTAGCCAAATTACTGCATCCGGAACGTAAAGTCGTTGCGGTCTGTGGTGATGGCGGCTTTATGATGAATTCACAGGAAATGGAAACTGCGGTTCGTCTTAAGCTGGATCTGGTTGTGATAATTCTGAACGATAATGCCTATGGCATGATCAAGTGGAAACAACAGGGCATGGGGTTTAAAGACTTTGGTTTAAATTTTAATAATCCTGACTTTGTTAAATATGCTGACAGTTATGGCGCCATTGGTCATCGGCCCTCCAGCTATATTGAATTCGATAAGATGCTGCGTGAAGCAATTAACACTCCCGGCGTGCACCTGATCGATGTGGCCATCGATTATTCGCTCAATCACTCAATTCTCAATGAAGGTTTGAAACAAAAAATCTGTATTTTATAAGGAAGCTTTATGTCTACCGCACCTCATTTCGCCCTGAGCTTACCCGGAGTAAAAACCAGGCAATGGGCACAGATTGATGTGACCAACCCCTATAATGATCAGCTTATTGCCACGGCTGATGTCGCAGACAGCGATGCCGTCGAAACGGCTCTGCAAACAGCACATAATTTATTCACTGACAGAACCAAATGGCTTTCAGTCCCTGAGCGTCTGGCTATTCTGGAAAAATCCCTCGGATTAATGCAGCAGCAGGCAGATGCGCTGGCCAGAGGTGCTGCTGAAGAAGGCGGCAAACCCTTGATCGACTCCAAAGTTGAAATGGTGCGCTGTATCGACAGTATTCGACATTGCATGGATACACTGCGCCATCAGACGTCTCATCCTGTTCCCATGGGCGTAAATGCGGCTTCACAGCATCGTTTAACCATGTTGCATAAAGAACCGATAGGTGTAGTCGTTGCCATCAGCGCCTTTAACCATCCGTTAAACCTGATTGCCCATCAGGTGGGGCCCGCAATTGCCGCAGGATGCCCGGTTATCGTCAAGCCAGCTGAAAACACACCACTATCCTGTTTCCGTCTGGTGGATATATTCCATCAGGCAGGTTTGCCTGCAGAATGGTGTCAGGCTTTATTAACAGAGAATCATCAGGTGGCAGAACAATTAGCCACTGATAACCGGGTTGCCTTCTTGAGTTTTATCGGCAGTGCCAAAGTGGGCTGGTATTTACGTTCAAAACTGGCGGCTGGAACACGTTGTGCCTTGGAGCATGGGGGCGTTGCGCCGGTGATTGTCGATGAAAAAGCTGACCTTGATGCGGCTATTCCTGGCCTGGCCAAAGGCAGTTTCTATCATGCTGGTCAGGTATGTGTCTCAGTACAACGTATTTTTGCTCATCACTCTATTGCCCGTGATTTAGCCGAAAAATTAGCGGCCGCAGGCAATAAGATGCAGATTGGTGATCCGTTATCCGATCAAACGGAAATTGGTCCACTCATTCGTAAAAATGAGGTGTCCCGGGTGCACGAGTGGGTACAGGAAGCGGTTAACCAAGGCGCAGAATTATTATCGGGAGGTGAAGCGCTGGATAATAACTGTTATGCCACAACCGTACTGTTTGATCCACCAGCAGATGCCAAAGTATCGAAAAATGAAATTTTCGGGCCTGTGGTCTGTATCTATCCTTATCAGGAAGTTGATCAGGCTATCGCCGATGCCAATAGTCTGGATTTTGCCTTCCAGGCTGCGGTCTACAGCCAGAATATTGATAATGCAATGTATGTCGCAGAGCGGCTGGATGCGTCTGCGGTGATGATTAATGAACACACGGCATTCCGTGTTGACTGGATGCCATTTTCAGGCTTGAAACATTCGGGCCATGGCACAGGTGGCATTGCTTATAGCATGGAGGATATGCAGATAGACAAGATGATTGTGCTGACATCAAAAAGCATTCCGTAAATTTTATAGCAAAAATGTCAGACAAAAAAAGACCGCCATAAGGCGGTCTTAAAAGAGGGAGAGAGAAGTACTTATTATTGAGACATCGCTCGTAACATCCAGGCCGTCTTTTCATGAATTCGCATACGGTCTGAAACCAGAGCCAATGAAGATTCATCATCTGCTGCTTCTGCCAGTTTCAAGACTTCACGGCAGGTTTTGACCACTAATTCGTGGTTATGCGTCAGAATTTCTGTCATTTCCTTCGCATCAGGCACACCGTCTTTTTCTTTGATAGAACTCAATTCAGCAAATGCTTTATAAGTACCAGGAGCTGAGACCCCCAGTGTTCTGATTCGTTCCGCAATATCATCAACGGCGGTTGCCAGTTCAATGTAATGCTCTTCAAACATCAAATGCAGTTCACGAAAGCGTGGCCCTGTTACGTTCCAATGGAAGTTGTGGGTCTGCAGGTACAAAGTGTAGGTGTCGGCAAGCAGCTTCTTCAGGCCTTCCGCTACCTTTTCTCTGTCTTTTTTATTAATTCCAATATCAATAGAACTCATACATTTACCTCCTGATAAAATTCGACGTCGGCCGTAAAACACGGCGACCATAATCCATCTGTGTTTAGTTCAAATCATTCAGCGAAATACCGATGGCATCAGCAACACCCTTACCATAAGCGGGATCAGCTTTCAGACAATTGCGAATATGACGTTTTTTTACTTCCATATCTGCCCCATCAATTGCCCGAGCCGTATTCTCAAACAATACTTGCTGCTTTTCAGGTGTCATCAAACGGAACAGATTACCGGGCTGTGAATAGTAGTCATCATCATCTTCTCTAAAGTTCCAGTGATCTGCCGCACCGTTAATGGCTAAAGGCGGCTCACTGAAATCCGGTTGCTCCTGCCAGTCACCATAGCTGTTAGGCTCGTAACCTTTGGTTGCACCATAGTTTCCATCCACACGCATTGCGCCATCACGATGAAAACTGTTTACCGGACAACGTGCAGCATTCACCGGAATCTGATGATGATTCACCCCTAATCTGTATCTATGGGCATCACCATAGGAAAACAACCGTCCATGAAGCATTTTATCGGGTGAAAAGCTGATTCCCGGCACCACATTTGCTGGGCTAAATGCTGATTGCTCAACATCTGCATGATAGTTTTCCGGGTTACGATTAAGCTCCATCACACCAACATCAATCAATGGATAGTCTTTATGTGGCCAGACCTTGGTTAAATCAAAAGGATGGATATGGTAAGTATCCGCATCTTTCTCCGGCATAACCTGGACTTTCAGTTCCCAGCGTGGATAGTCTGTACGCTCAATCGCTTCAAACAGATCCTTCTGATGACTTTCACGATCGTCCCCGACTACTTTTGCGGCTTCTTCGTCGGTCAGGTTCTCAATTCCTTGCAAACATTTAAAATGAAATTTCACCCAGAAACGTTCGTTATTGGCATTAATAAAACTATAGGTATGACTGCCAAAGCCGTGCATATGTCGATAGCTTTTCGGTAAGCCGCGATCACTCATCACAATCGTGACCTGATGTAATGCTTCTGGAAGCAAAGTCCAGAAATCCCAATTATTCTGGGCACTACGCATGTTGGTCCTGGGATCACGTTTAACAGCATGATTCAGATCCGGAAACTTCAATGGATCTCGTAGAAAGAATACCGGAGTATTATTGCCGACCATATCCCAGTTACCTTCTTCGGTATAGAACTTGACGGCAAAACCGCGGATATCACGTTCGGCATCCGCCGCTCCTCTCTCGCCGGCAACGGTTGAAAAACGGGCAAATAGCTCGGTTTTCTTTCCAACTGCGGAGAAAATCTTAGCGCGGGTATAGTGTGAAATATCGTTAGTAACAGTGAATGTACCAAAAGCTCCAGAACCTTTGGCATGCATTCGTCGTTCTGGAATAACTTCACGATCAAAGTGAGCCATTTTTTCCAGAAACCAGACATCCTGCATAAGCAACGGACCACGAGGACCTGCCGTCATACTGTTCTGATTATCTACAACCGGTGCACCACCGATTGTGGTGAGTTTTTGTTTGTCTGCCATGCTCGGCCTCCTTAATAGGCGATAAAAACTCATCTCCGTGAGCTTTAAAATCACTATAGGCTAAACCGGAGCATTGGTAAAACAAATAATTTCTATTAAATTAATCGCTTGTTCCGATTTATATATTTTTAAACTTTTCAGCGTAAAGAGAGATATTCCCCATCCCGGCCATGTTTACTTAGCACCAGCTGCCACAATTGCCCTTGCTTGGATCGGAAAAAACCGGCACAACTATGCAAATAATACTTCCACA
>NZ_DCSO01000090.1:30561-38965 GCF_002325665.1 Methylophaga sp. UBA1464 | reverse complement strand
CGCAAATAATACTTCCACATACGATAAAAACGTTCGTCATAATGGGTTGATAATTCAGGCCAGGCTTTATCGAAATTTTCCCACCAGGCCATAAGCGTTTTATCGTAATCCGTGCCGAAATTGTGCCAGTCTTCTATGACAAAACGTCCATTGATAACTGAGGCCAGTTCTTCGGCGGAGGGTAATTTGCCATTACGGAAGATATATTTGTCAATCCACGGATCAACTTTCAACGAGGTGGCATGAATGCCGATGGTATGTAATAAAAACAAACCCTCAGGCTTTAACAGCTTCATAGCACTGTCAAAATAAACCGGATAGTTTTTTGGCCCAACATGCTCAAACATGCCAATGGATACTATTTTGTCAAACTGGCCTTCAAGATCACGGTAATCCATTAACTCGATTGTTACCGGTAATCCAGCACAACGCTCTTGAGCCAGTATTTGCTGCTCTTTGGAGATGGTAATACCATAGACTTCCACGCCATAATTCTGGGCAGCGTACTGAGCAAAGCTCCCCCAGCCACAACCAATTTCCAGTACCCGTTCGCCGGGTTGAAGCATCAGTTTTCTACAGATTAAATCCAGTTTGCCAATTTGCGCCTGGGCCAGTGTGTCGGCGTTCGCCCAATAGCCACAAGAGTAACTCATTGTCGGATCCAGCATTGCCTGGAAAATGTCATTACCGGTATCGTAGTGTTTTTTACCTACTTCATAAGCCCGTTTACTGGTTTGGCGATTGAACAGGTTTTGTCGGATGATTTCGAAATACAGGCGGAATTTCGCGACACTCCCCAAATGCTTTTCGATATCAACCTTTAATAATCGATGAAACAACTCATCCAGTTCATGACATTCCCACATGTTATCCATGTAGCTTTCACCAAAGCCTAATGAGCCATGAGTCAAAATCCGGCGATAGACTCTGGAATCAAACACCTGAATATCCCATGGCTGATCGCCATTAAAACTGACGCCCGCCAGATGAGCGGCATCCCGAAGTATAGTGGGTGGAGAAACCGTTTTCGTTTGACTTTGCCGTTCTTCACTCAAATGAACATGGGCTGCTTTTGATGTTGAATCAGTCATAGATGGTATTTCTCCTCTATTCTTTCAGATTTACAGTCTTACCATAGCTGAAAAATCTGATGATTTGTATAAGGGAATTCCTGTTTTTTTGATCCTTCAGGCTTCTGCCAATTAAGCGTATTGTTCATATAAATTATGCAAATTAATCATTTATCGAGTGTTGGCTTAAAGTCTGTGATGAATATGCCGATATGTATCTCAAATTATTCTCAGCCAGATCGGTAGGATTTTTACAAATACCATCGATAAAAATAAGAAATCAAGGGGCAGCATCATGAAAAAAAATCTTCCAATAACTCATAAAGAAGTGCCTTTCCCCGAAGGCGAAGAGATCATTTCAACCACCAGCCTGAAAGGCATTATTACCAGCTTTAATGACACCTTCCAGAAAATCAGCGGCTTTGATGCTGAAGAATTAATGAATAAAAACCACAATGTCATCCGTCACCCCGAAATGCCTCCGGTAGCGTTCGAAGACTTATGGAAGACAATGAAATCCAATCATCATTGGATGGGTATCATTAAAAATCGGGTTAAAAATGGTGACCATTACTGGGTGGACGGTTATGTCAGCCCAATGATTGATAACGGTGAAGTTACCGGATATGAATCTGTTCGCAGCAAGCCCAGCCGGGAGCGGGTTGAAAGAGCTGAACGAGTTTATCAACGAATTAATAATGGCCAATCAGCAATTGATGGAAGCTGGCTATTTCGCCTGAATCTCAAATACCGTTTTTTAGTCGCCCAGTTAGTGGCATTATTTATATCGCTGATGATTGCCAGCTCACTGTTAGAAATCCCCCCCTACAAATCCGCTATTATCGCCGTGATAGCTGTTTTGGTTTTTCTGGGGCTCGCCACCTGGGCATTTTCACCATTAAAGAAAGCGGCTGAAAATGCTCGGAAGGAAATCAATAACCCGCTAATGGCATTAATTTATACCGGCCGCTGTGACGAAGTTGGTCAGATACTGCTGGCGACAGAGTTTTTGAAAGGACGACTGGGGACGACTCTGGGTCGGATACGCGACTCTGCTGCCAGCATCGAAACAGAAGCGGATAACAGTGCACATTCTGTTGCCGAAATTCAATCCGCTATTCGTGAACAAGCCATGCGAATGGAAGAGGTTGCGACCGCAATGACTGAAATGACTGCCAGCATTCAGGAGGTCGCCAATAATGCGGCCTATGCGGCCACCAAAGCTCGGGAAACCGATGAACTTTCCAAAAACGGGGTTTCCAGTGCATCCAAAGCAGTCAATTCGCTAAGTGATCTCAGTACAGCCATTGGCAATATTTCAAATGTTGTTGTTCAGCTGGATAAAGATACCCGCAACATTGGCCAGATCATTGATGTCATTACCAGTATCGCCGATCAAACAAACTTGCTGGCGCTGAATGCTGCGATTGAAGCTGCCCGTGCCGGAGAACATGGTCGTGGATTTGCCGTTGTTGCTGAGGAAGTTCGCTCCTTGGCCAGTAAAACGCAATTATCAACTCAGCAGATTCAAAACTTGATTGGTGAGTTGAATAACGCCGTCAAAGAAGCTGTAAAAGTCATGGAACAAAGCCAGCAAACCAGTGAAACCAGTGAACTTCATGTCAAAGCGTCTATTCAGGCATTGGAAACCATCGCCCATGAAGTCAGCAGTATGAATGAGCTGAACACGCAAATTGCTACTGCTGTTGAGCAGCAAAGCAGTGTCAGTGAAGATATAAACCGAAATATCGTACAGGTGAATGAAAGCGCGGCTCAGGTAACACATGGTGCTGAGATAGCGGATAACGCCGCCAATGGTCTTTCGACTCAATCACATCACATGAGCGATATGATTAAACGTTTTCAACAAGGATAAGCTTTGTCCATCTTAAGTCAGTTCAGCTTAAATTAAGCCTGGACAGTTAATATCCTGTGTAATTGTAAGTGATATTGATTTTTAGATTAGGAATGACGATGAAAAAGCCATTGAATGCAATATTACAAGGCCTCGGCTTATTGATGATGACGGCCTTCATCTCTGGCCCCGTCGTGGCAGATGATGTCAGCCATTCTGAAGCACGAATGTTACGTGAATCAGGAAAAATCCTGCCGTTGGAAACCATTATTGAAAAAGCCAAGGCTTACCGTAAAGGTGAAGTTATTGATACCGAACTTGAACGGGATGACGGTATGCTGGTCTACGAAATTGAAATTCTTGATGAGCAGGGACGTGTATGGGAACTTGAATTTGACGCAACCAATGGTGACTTACTCGAACTTGAGCTGGACGACTAAACATGCGATTGCTTCTGGTTGAAGATGACGTGCAAATGGGTCCAGCCCTGCAAAATGCGCTTTCCAATGCAGGTTATGCTGTCGACCTTTCGGTAGACGGGATAGATGCAGAGGCACTTGGTGATATCGAGCCCTATGATTTAATTGTTCTGGATCTCGGTTTACCCAAACGCTCAGGTATGGAAGTACTGCAAAACTGGCGGAGCCGGAATAACCATGTACCTGTAGTTATTCTGACAGCCAGGGGCAGCTGGGAAGAAAAAGTCCATGGCTTTAAAGCAGGCGCAGACGATTACGTCGCCAAACCATTTCAGACAGAAGAGTTGCTAGCGCGAATCAGTGCGGTACTGAAACGCAGTTCAGGCACCAGTGGTGGCCCATTACAGGTCGCTGGATTACTGCTTGATGAAGACGCACAGTCTGTGACATTGAGTAATGGCAGTCTTTTTACCCTGACTGGAACCGAGTTTCGTTTATTACGCTACTTTATGCTGCATCCCGGTCAGGTTATCTCGAAAAGTCGTTTGACCGAACATGTGTATGAATATGATAGCGATAAAGACAGTAATGTCATCGAAGTGTATGTTAATCGGCTGCGTCATAAAGTGGGTACTGACTTAATTCAGACCCGCCGTGGGCAGGGTTATATTTTCGGCTCTGCATGATTTCCCTTAAACGCCGACTGTCTCTGGGTCTGACGTTAACCTTAAGTCTATTGATTTTTCTGCAATGGGCCCTGATCACACTGGTGATTGAACGTGTTACCGAAACCCAGTTACTGGAGCGCCTGGAAAGTGAGAGTGAAGGGTTATTGGCCAGTATCGAAATCAGTCCGGACGGGACTTTCGAACTTAATTCCCTTCGACTTAGCAGCTTGTATCAACGGCCATTTTCCGGCCACTATTATGTTGTCTGTACAGAACAATCCTGCAAGCAATCGCGGTCTTTATGGGATGAGTCATTAGATATCGAACGACTACCAAGTGGCCAAAAATCCCAGTCATCTATCGATGGGCCCAATGATGAACGCCTGTTTACCTTACAACGTGGTTATTACAAGCAAGGTCACAGCCTCACCATCACGGTTGCTCAAAATATCAGTGCGTTGGATGAAGATATCTTTCAGTTTCAGATGCTTTATTCTCTGGTCTCTGCGATTGGTCTGGCTTTATTGCTCTTCATTCAATGGTTAATTGTCGGCAAAGCTTTACAACCTCTGCAGCAAATACAGCAGCAACTCTCCCGATTGCGCCAGGGTGAAACGGCAAAAATTGATGCGCAGGGCCCAGCAGAAATTCAGCCCATGATTGAAGAGCTGAACCGCCTGCTCAACACAATGACTCGAAAAACGCAGCGTTCACGTGTTGCTCTGGGCAATCTGGCTCATGCTCTCAAAACCCGGTTATCGTTACTCAACCAGACGGCCGAACGTGAAACTTTAAAAGACTTACCGGAAATACAAAATTCATTAAATCAGGTGAGCAAGGATATGGGACAGATTATCGAAAGGGAATTGAAACGCGCCCGATTATTAGGTTCACCTATGCCGGGTCAAAAAGTTGAACTTGAACAGGAAGTCACTGAATTAAGCCGCACATTACAATTACTTTATCGCGATAAATCCCCAATCATTGATTGGGAAATTGAACCCGGACTGCTGTTTATCGGTGATCGGGAAGACCTTCTCGAGATGCTGGGTAATTTGCTGGATAATGCGTGTAAATGGTGCCGCAAAAGAGTCAATATCCAGGTTTATCAAAACCATTATTGCTGTTTTGTCGTCGAGGATGATGGTGCTGGCTGTGACGATGGCGAATTGTCACAACTCGCCCAACGCGGATACAGAGCTGACGAATCCGTTGCCGGAAGCGGGCTTGGATTAGCAATTGTCGCTGATATCGTAGAAAGTTACAGTGGTGAAATGCTGTTCAGTCGATCGTCAATGGGCGGATTGAAAGTGGAAGTCAGGTTACCGTTAATCGTATAGAAAACCCGCCATAAGGCGGGTTTCCCAATGCTTATTCAGAATAAATCCCAATCTCTGCTGACTTTTCTCACTTCACCAGTCTCAGCATTGATATAAACATCCCACTCCTTACCATCTTTACCAAGTACTTCGATTTCATAATCCCAGCCACCAAAAAATGAACGGTTTTCCAGATCAATATCATCAATGATGCCCGGCCTGGCCTCCAAAGCGATTGATTTTGCTTCATCAACACTGATAAGACCCAGTTGTTCACTTTTCGCTTTTATTTCATGAATATCATCTGCAAAAGCTGGAAAGCTTAATACAGTACCAACTACAGAAAATATTAATAATTTTTTCATATCACGCCTCTTATTATCTATGATAGGCAACGATATAAAAGTAAAATTAAATCAAACTGAATATTAAAATTATTTTTTAGCATTTATACATAAAAAAACGGCCCGTCAAAGACGGGCCGCTGCTTTTTACGCCAGGATAGAATTACCTATCAATCACGTTCTACTTTACGAAGTTCACCAGTTTTAGCATGAATATCGATATCCCATTCAGTGCCATCTTCCTGTACAACTTCAACTTCGTACTCCCAGCCATTTCCGTTATCAATACCATCCAATTCAATATCGGTAACCACGCCAGGTTTTTCCTGTAAAGCAATGTTTTTGGCTTCTTCCATGCTGATCAAACCGAACTGTTCAGCTTTCATCTGCATCGTAGCGACATCATCATCTGCCATGACTGCTGCTGTTGAGAAAGTTAATGCTGAAGCCAGAAGTGTTGCTAGTGTCATTTTGTTAAATGTTTTCATTTTGGTACTCCTTTCCGATTAAGGTGTGCCCACTTTACAAATCAAAACTTAAATCAAACTGAATAGAGTTATCTTTTATTTTTTTTGATTTAAATTTCGTCGCTCTGCGTGTTCAGCAGCAAACTCATATAAATCCACCAAGTCTGTTTCCGAAACATCTATGATGGCCTCAATTTGAGAAAGTGCCCAATTAAAATCCTCTTCTTTTAATAGCAATGCCTTATCCGTTTTACGAACAAATTGATCATGATGTTTATGATGGTTATCTCGTTGTGGATATTGGCGTCCAGGCAGCAGATTATTGATCAGCAACGATAAAATCAGCAGACTTCCTGCATTAATAATCACTATGGCATAGACAAAATGCCAGAAAATTATATTTTGTTCCGGGAAAGCGATTACAGCGATCATCGCTGTTGCCGCAGCAGGCGGATGCAGTGCATGAAACAGATGCATGAAAAATACTGATAAGCCAACTGCAGTTGCTGTTGCCAAAATGGGATCCGTCATCCAGTAATGACAATTCACACCGACAATAGCGGCAATTAAATGTCCAGCCATTAACGGCCAGGGCTGGGCCATTGGGCTGTGTGGAACGACAAACAATAAAAATGTTGAAGCTCCCATGGAAGCGAGAACCAACACTTGCATTTCAGTGGTCAACTGCAACTGGTTAATAGCCATCATCAGTACCCAAATAGCCATAAAGGCACCCAGGCTGGCACTTAATTTCTCTCTTAATTTTGGATGGTTTGACAATAATCGTTGCTGCTCTTTTTGCAGACTCTTAGATAGCTTCATTGCTGATTCAGATTTACGTTTTTGGTTAATAAAAACCGCTTATCTGCCTCGTTGCATAATAAGCGGATGCAAAAGAAATTTACTCACAGAGAAAGACGCAAACTATCATCCTCGTTATCTGGCTAACGCCGGCCAGAGAATTCCCGAGTGAAAGCGTTATCCCCAGAGCTTGTTTATTTTTCATCTCCTCTATAAATTAAGAATACTCACCATAAATCCTGTAAAGATCTGTACGCACCTCAATGACTCCAACGGCAATATCACACAACGGTGATAACCGTTATTTCAATGCTGGGTAACAATCAGATTGAATCTCCCAATAAACACAACATCACGGTGTGCAAATGAAAGTTGCCGTATAGTTTGCAGGGGACCGGTTTGCTGATGAGAAGGAATAAAACGTTTACTTCCCGGTTGATTACGGAACGTATTTTTATATAAACAGTCTTTTAATAGCTCAACATGACGCTCTATAAATCCATAAAACACCGTTTGACGGATAATATTGAGAATTTCAGGCATTATTGCCAAACACTGTTATACAAACAGGCATTTTACATGCCTATTTAAAAACGCATAGTATTGGTCCATCTTTTAGGAGTCAATTAATAATGCAACTGACCACGCATACTGACTATGCGCTTAGATTGCTGGTATATCTGGCAATACACCATGGTAAGCAGGCTGCGACCATNNCACGCTTTGGCATTTCATCCAATCATCTTGCTAAAGTGGCACAAACGCTTGTGCAACATGGTTATATTGTCAGCCATCGAGGTCGTGGAGGTGGCTTAAAACTGGCTTTACCGGTAAATGATATCGGCATAGGAAAACTGGTCCGTAAAACCGAAAATCTGCAATTACTTCCTTGTTTCGGTGATGAAATCGCCTGTCCTATCCAGCCTGCATGCATACTGCGAAATGCTCTGCATAAAGCTCAGGCTGCTTTTTTAAAGGTGTTGGATGATTACACCCTGGCTGACGTAATCTTCAATAAAGATCGCTTACAGGAATTGCTTGAAATACCGGAATCCGCATGAATACCTGGCAGCAATGGCGCATAGAACAAAGGTTACGCTTGACGGAGCAACGGCTTGAGTTTGCCAATGAGCTGCGTGTTTTACATCAGGTTGCCTTATTTAAAAAGTTACAAAGCGTTATTGATACTCTCCCTAAAGGCGTCATTGGCTTTTACTGGCCGGTGCGTGGCGAAATTGATTGTCGTGATTTTATATACGGACTTATCAAACAGGGTTGGCAAGCGGCTTTACCAAAAATTATAGACCCGCAACAAGCCTTGCAATTCCGCCAATGGGGTCCGGAATCTATCATGCAGGCTGAGGTATGGGATATCCCCGTGCCACAAAACACGCAGGTTATTCAACCGGACGTGCTACTTATTCCACTAGTGGGGTTTGATGCAAATTTACATCGTTTAGG
>NZ_DCSO01000090.1:26295-30465 GCF_002325665.1 Methylophaga sp. UBA1464 | reverse complement strand
ATGCAAATTTACATCGTTTAGGCAACGGTGGAGGATTTTATGATCGTACGCTGGACGTTTCGGCAAAACCGTTAAGCATTGGTATCGGCTTTGAATGGATGTTACTTGAAACCATACAGCCGCAGCCACATGATATCCCCATGGATATTATTGTTACAGAAGAAAACATCTATTCTTAACATCTCCTTTTGTGACATTATCAATGCCAGTGCCGGATGACTGGAGTCATCTATAGATATGAATCAGACCATAAGCCGTTTATCAAGCAGCCCGTTATTTGATGGGCTGATTTTTTTATTGTTGTTTCTGGTGTTACTGGCTGACCGCTACACTGTTCCGGGGTTTGCCCACGGTATTTTGTATGCCCCCATTCTAATGCTGGCGAGTGTTGGTGCCAGCATTCGTCGTCTGACAATTACTTTCATCACCAGTTTATTATTTGTTTGGTCCGGGATAGTAATAATACCCGCTAGTCTTGAAGCTATTTTACAGACCCAGTTTATCGCTAACCGGGTGCTGGCCACCCTGGCCTTGATGACCATTTATTTGATCAGCAGTTTTACTATTCGCTCACAGCAACAGCAATCCAGACACCAGCATCAGCTCAAGCTGGCTGCCGACATTGCAAAGCTGGGTTATTGGCAACTAGGGAAGTCCGGACAGTTACATTTAAGTCCCGAAGCCGCTCAAATCCTTAATCAGCATAATCGCAGCACAATTTCTCAGTCGCAATTCGTCTCCTTATTTGTCGACAAACAGCAAAATACCTTACATCAGGCTCTGAATGACATGTTAAATCAACAGAGTTCTATGGATGGCGAATTCTCTTTGATCGGACAGAGTGGGCCGCATCGGATAAGAATATTTTCTTGTCACAACGAGCAGTTACCAAATCAAATTCAAGGTGTCATTCAGGATGTGCATGACAGTAAATTGGTTGAAGCGAGTCTGCATGAAGAACAGCTTCGTTCGCATTATATGGCTGAAAACACATTGCAGTTTATGTGGACGGTTACTGCAGAAGGTATTCTCGACTCTGTTTCCCCCTTCACACTTGAATATTTCGGTAAGTCCGAAACGTATGTTTTAAATAACTGGCTTGAATTGGTTCATCCGGACGATAAACTAAGGGTGCATGAACGATGGCTTCACTCAATGAAAACCGGAGATGCTTATTCTGATGAGTTTCGTCTGCGTCGTTTTGATGATGAATATATGTGGTTTCTGGCGCAAGCCAATGCCATCAGAGATGAGCAGAATCAAATCGCCAAATGGTATGGCTGGAGCACTAATATCCATCAAATCAAAATTCTCCAGCAACAAAGTGAAGCATTATCACAACAACTGCAAAACACACTGGATAGCATCACCGATGCTTTTTTCACATTAAGTACTGATCTGCGTTTTAGTTATCTCAATAACCAGGCAACAGCTTTATTTAACATGACACGCTCCCGGTTATTGGATCATAAAGGCATCGAAAATACCGATATTGATCCTACCGGCTCACTGGTTAAAAAATTGTCATCCGCATTGCTGCAACAACAGGTCATGTCGTTTGAACATTTTTATGATGCAAAAAAACTATGGCTGGATGTCAGGATCTATCCTTCCACCAGCGGTTTAACCGTCTATCTGCGGGATATATCCCGGCATCGCCGGGAATCTGAAGAGCTTAAGTTATTACGCAGTGCTGTTTCACAGCTTAATGATGTGGTGATTATTACTGAAGCACCCAGGAACCCCGGTGAAAAACCCAATATCGTTTTTGTAAACAGTGCGTTTGAACGCATAACGGGCTACAACCGTCAGGAAGTAATCGGTAAAACCCTGAAAGTATTACATGGCCCAAAAACTGAAAAAAATGAACTGAGAAAAATTGAAGCAGCCTATAAAACCTGGCAGCCCATTCGAGCTCAGCTGACGCAATACCATAAAAGCGGGCGGGAGATCGTGCTGGAACTGAATAGCGTGCCAATTGGTTTAACGGCTGGCTGGTATACCCATTGGGTTTCTGTAGAACGTGATATTACCGAAGAAAGACAACTGCAAAAACAACTGCAACTGGCTCAGCGCATGGAGGCGATCGGTCAGCTGACAGGCGGAATTGCTCACGATTTTAATAACCTGTTGACGGTTATCACTGGAAATAGCGACTTGTTAATTGATGAACTGAACGATAAACCATCTTTGCAACCGCTTGTCAGACTGATCAGCAGTGCGGCTGAGCGTGGTGCAGGGTTAACCCGTAATCTTCTGGCCTTTGCACGACGTCAACCATTGTCCCCTGAAGCCGTTAATATCAATATGCTGATACGCAATATGGAAGCGTTGCTGCGAAGTTCATTAGGCCAGAAATACCAGCTGGAGCTGAGCCTCAGCAGTGATCTCTGGCCAGTAATGATTGATCCGGTTCAACTTGAAAGCAGCTTATTAAACCTGACGCTTAATGCGCGTGATGCGATGGCTGATGGGGGCACACTGACGATCAGTACTGAACGGTTTGTATTACTGAAGCAGCAAAAAACATCAGCGAATGATCTGAACGCCGGAGAATACGTAAAAATAGATGTTCTGGATACGGGGGATGGCATATCACAGGATCTGCTGGATAAAGTATTTGAACCATTTTTTACCACGAAACCGGCCGGTAAAGGCAGCGGCTTGGGATTAAGCATGGTTTTTGGTTTTATCAAACAATCTGGCGGGAACATTCAGGTACAGTCCGAAGTGGGTCAGGGCACGAGATTCCAGCTTTTTATTCCGCATACTGACATGCTATCTCCCGCACCGGTTCTCCATGATATTGAAACGCCTGTCCAGGTGGAGAACGGCCAACAGACAATACTGGTTGTCGAGGACAATGATTTGGTCAGGCAATATGCACTCTCTCAGCTTCGGGATGCCGGCTATCAGGTTCTGGCTGCTGCAGATGGCAATCAGGCATTAAACTGGCTTGCGTCAGTACAGCAAATTGATTTACTGTTCACAGACGTGCTTATGCCAGGCGGACTTACTGGTTACGAACTCGCTCAAAAAGCCAAACAACTCCGCAATAATCTGCCCGTTTTATTTACCTCGGGATACACTGAAAAAGTATTAACTGAAGAACAAAGACAAAATGGCAGCATTGCTATTTTGAACAAACCTTATCATCGAGCTGCGCTATTAAACCGAGTCGCGCAGATGCTGGTTAAATAAAACCTGAGAGAATGATACATGTCCGAGCATAAACTGCTGATACTGGATGATGATGAGCTGACTGGAGAAACCATCCGCAATGTCGCCGAATATGCAGGTATGTCGGTTCAGGTAACGACCACGGCCAAGGATTTTTTTGTTTCACTGCAAGCGTGGCAACCCTCTCACATTGCGCTTGATTTAATCATGCCTGATATGGATGGTGTAGAAGTCCTGGGCGCATTAGGTGAACAGCAGATCACTGCCAAAATCATTATTACCAGCGGTGTCGGGCATCAGGTTTTACAAGCTGCTGCTCGCTCTGCTGCAGCGCATGGATTAAATATAGTCGGAATTTTACCCAAACCGTTTAACCCCAAAGCGTTCCGTGAACTGATCGATTTGCCTCCACCAAACCTCATGGATTTACTCGATGGGCAACAATTGCAAGCCAGATCCAACGAACCGGCCATTACATCCGATGATGTATCTCAGGCCATTAAAAACCGGGAAATCACGCTGGCTTACCAACCTAAAGTCAGTTGTACCAGCGGCGCTTTAATGGGATTTGAGGTATTGGCTCGCTGGCATCATGCAGAATACGGTTTTATTGCTCCCGACGTATTTATTGCGATTGCCGAACAGAAAAACCTGATTGATGACTTAACTCTTTTGGTTTTCGAGCAAGCTCTCCCCTGGTTTAATCAGTTTTGCCTGCAACAGCGACAGAACCCAGTGACTGCCCAAACCAGTCAATTACTTTGTTCCATCAATATTTCTGCCTTATCGTTACCCAATATCAATTTGTTCAACCAGATTGAGGAATTGTGTCATTTACATAATGTGAAACTTCACAGCATCATGCTTGAGCTCACCGAAACCGGTGCCATGGATGATCCGGTCGCTTCACTGGATATCCTGACCAGATTGCGGATGAAGGGCTTTCAACTTTCCATCGATGATTTTGGTACGGGATTTTCATCCATGTTG
>NZ_DCSO01000090.1:25601-26243 GCF_002325665.1 Methylophaga sp. UBA1464 | reverse complement strand
GCCATTTTCCGAAGTAAAAGTGGATAAATCCTTTGTGATGACGGCACAGCAGTCACGTGAATCAAGGCTGGTCATTCAGGCCATCATTGAATTAGCACATAGCCTGGATATGAAAGTGATTGCTGAAGGCATCGAAGACTACGCCACGTTACAGTATCTGCAACAGCAGGGATGTGATAAAGCGCAGGGTTATTTCATAGGCAGACCGCTTCCGGCGGATCAGATTGATCAATGGCTACAGCAACGCAAACTGGCTTTGGAGCAACAACGCTTAAAAGCGCTTGAGTCTATTAATATTATGGATACCCCGGCAGAACAACGTTTTGATCGGATAACACGCCTGGCAAAACGCATGTTTGATGTGCCGGTTGCACTGATTACCTTTCTGGATGATGAGAGACAGTGGTTCAAATCAAAAATAGGTTTGGACGTCAGTGAAACACCCCGAGAGTATGCCTTTTGTAATTACACCATCGAACAAGAAAATAGTTTTATTGTGAACGATGCGACGATTGACCCACGATTTTCTGATAATCCACTGGTCACAGATCCCCCGAATATCCAATTCTATGCGGGTTATCCTTTCAAAGCCCCCAGTGGCGAAAGGCTTGGCGCTATTTGTTTGATCGACCAGAAACCGCG
>NZ_DCSO01000090.1:18762-25484 GCF_002325665.1 Methylophaga sp. UBA1464 | reverse complement strand
ATATGAGTGAACGGGATTCCCGCCTGTTACGGGAACTGGCCAAAATGATTGAAGATGAGATCGCCACCAACCAGTTACTTTGTGAGGATCATTTAACCGGGTTACTTAATCGGAAAGGCTTCGAGTTTCGGGCAAGCCATATTTTGCAAATGTGTCGTTCTCAGAATTATGAAGCCTCATTGATATATTTTGATCTGGATAATTTCAAACAGATCAATGATCTCCATGGTCATCAGGCTGGTGATAATGCACTGCTGCAGTTTTCGCAATTGTTAAGCAGTACTTTTCGCGATTCCGATTTAATTGGCCGAATTGGTGGTGATGAGTTTGTCGTCTTAATGGTCAATCAGAATGACACCGATCAATCGGTGATTCTGCAGCGGCTTTCCAGCACTGTGGCGACTTACAATGAATCGATACCTAGCGATATTGATTTACTCTATAGTTTCGGTATTACCACGACAAAATCGTTAAGTGACTATGATCTGCAGCAGCTATACACGCTTGCTGACGAAGCGCTCTACAGTAACAAACGCAACGGACAACAGTTGAATATGGCCATTAATATTAATAGCCAGCCATCTTAATAATCGTTTTTTACGATTAAAACAATCTAAACAAGTTGTTTTATTAATCAATTCCATTTCGTTACACTGCTCGCAACTGAATTATTGTTCAGGTCACATTAACCCTTCAAAGGAGATTAACAATATGACTCAACGTGTCCCTAATGTTGTATTTAAAACCCGTGTCCGTGATGAAAGCATTGGCGGTGATAATCCGTTCCGCTGGCAGGATGTCACTACTGATGACATTTTTAAAGGGAAAAGCGTCATCGTTTTTGCACTGCCCGGCGCTTTCACACCCACCTGTTCAAGCACTCACTTGCCAGGCTACGAAGAACACTACGATGAACTGAAAGCCAAAGGCATTGATGAAGTTTACTGCCTGTCGGTCAACGATGCGTTCACCATGTTCCAATGGGGAAAACGTCAGGAAGTAAACAAGGTCAAATTGCTTCCGGATGGTAACGGTGAATTTACCCGCGGCATGAACATGTTGGTGAAAAAGGAAAATCTGGGCTTTGGTGAGCGTTCATGGCGTTATTCCATGCATGTGGTAGACGGTGAAATCAAACAACTTTTTGCTGAGCCAGGTCAGATGGATAATTGTCCTGATGATCCGTTTGAAGTCAGCGGTGTGGATACCATGCTGGAATATTTGAACAAACAGTAATTGAATACGTCAGCCATGCTTCACCGGACCTGCAGCCATTCAGGTCCGGTGTTTTTTTGCGACATTCAGTGACGAACAGGAGTTTTTCTAGATGCAATATGATTACGATTTATTTGTTATTGGTGCCGGCTCCGGTGGTGTCAGAGCCAGCCGAATGGCGGCATCTTATGGTGCAAAAGTCGCTGTGTGCGAAGATCGTTATCTGGGTGGCACCTGTGTCAATGTAGGCTGCGTGCCTAAAAAACTCTATGTATATGCCTCTGAATACTCAGCTCACTTTACTGATGCCAAAGGCTTTGGCTGGCAGATCGGTAAACCGGCTTTTGACTGGTCAACTCTACGGGATAACAAAACTCAGGAAATCAGTCGTTTAAATGGTGTCTATGAAGGCATTCTGGATCGAGCCAGCGTCGAAATCATTGATGGCAGAGGTAAAATCCTGGATGCTCACACGGTTGAAGTCGATGGTAAAAAATTTACCACTGAACGCATTTTAATTGCGACCGGTGGCTGGCCGTATGTTCCGGAGATTCCGGGTAAAGAACATGCGGTGGATTCAAACGGCATCTTTGATTTAGCTGAGTTTCCAAACCGGTTGGCTGTAGTAGGTGGTGGTTATATTGCCGTGGAGTTTGCCGGTATTTTTCATGGTCTTGGCTCACAGGTCACACAGATCGTCCGTGGTGGCGGGTTATTAAATGGATTTGACAAGGAAATCGCAGAGTTTGCGGCCGAGCAAATACAGCAAAATGGTGTGCATATCCGTTTCAACACTGAAGTCACAGCCATTGAAAAACAATCGGATGGCAGCCTGTATTTAACTATGAGTGATGGTCAGCATCTCACGGTTGATGCGGTATTGTTTGCCACGGGCAGGAAGCCTCATCTTGAAGGTTTGGGGCTGGAAAATGTTAAGGTTAATATTGCTAAAAGTGGTCATATTGAAGTGAATGAGACTTTCCAGACCTCTGAACCGAGTATTTATGCTCTGGGCGATGTAACGGGTGGCATGGAATTAACACCGGTGGCGTTGGCAGAAGGTATGGCATTAGCAGGTTATCTGTTTGATGAACAGCCATGCAAAATGGATTACAGCAATATTGCCACGACCGTATTTTGCCAGCCGAATATTGGCACCGTTGGTATGACCGAAGAGCAGGCTCGCAAGGAATATTCAAATGTGTTGAAATTCCGCTCAAACTTTCGCGCGATGAAAAATACATTAGGCGGTTCGCAGGAACGTACTTTAATGAAGATATTAGTGAATGGTGATAACGATAAGGTTTTGGGCGCGCATATGGTTGGCGAGTCAGCCGGAGAGATCATGCAGGGCATTGCGATTGCAATTAAATGTGGTGCCACCAAGGCTGACTTTGACGCCACCATCGGCATACACCCGACGGCTGCTGAAGAGTTTGTCACCATGCGTACGCCGGTCAGCGATTAATCAGGAAAATCCTGAGTGCTATCGGGTGTTTCACTGATGTTTTAGTTGTCTGATAACGATAATCTACACCTAAGTCAGCAAACGCTGATACTAAATAAGAGGAGAAATATTATGTGGACTAAACCAGAATATTCAGACATGCGTTTCGGTTTCGAAGTAACAATGTACATCTGCAACCGTTAATACGCAGTAGCTAAATCAAAAAGCCTCAATCTTCGGATTGGGGCTTTTTTTTGCCTGCAGGAAACCCCGCCTCATCACATTGGTCAGATTGCCAAATTCATTTCACAACGGATCACCATGAGCAAAATCGCCATCATTGGCAGCGGATTAGCCGGCCTGACTCTGGCCCACCAGCTGCAGCCATTTGCCGAGATCCAACTATTCGATAAAGCTGGACATGCTGGTGGCAGATTAGCCTCCCGTTCAGTTGACCAATTTAGTTTTGATTCCGGGGCTCAATTTTTCACTGTTAAAACCGGGCGTTTTGCTGACTTTATTCAGCCGTTAATCAAACAGCGGGTGATACAACGCTGGGATGCCAATTTTGTGGAGTTCTCCGGTAGCAAACAGATTTCCCGACGCACATGGAATGCAGATTATCCACACTATGTGGGTAGCTCCGATATGCAGGCGATCGGACAGACTCTTGCAGCAAGCTTAAATATTCAGTTTAACTGCAAGGTTACTCGTCTTGAACAATACAATGAGAAATGGCAGCTATTCAGTGACGATCAACTTGTTGCAGAGAATTTAGACTGGGTGATCTGCTGCCTTCCGGCTAAACAAACCGCAGATATGCTACCAGACAATTTTCAGAATCTTAATGTCATTCAGCAAACACAGATGCAGGCGTGTTACGCGCTGATGCTGGGATTTGATGACGCGCCAGAACTCAATTGGCAAGCCGCCCTGGTCAGTGATGCCATCATCAGCTGGATGTCGGTGAATAGCAGCAAGCCATCGCGTCCTGAAGGATTCTCCATGGTGATTCAGGCAAATAATGCTTGGGCCGAAAAACATCTGCAACAGGCAAATGAAATTATTCAGCAATTGATGCTCGCAGAGGTTCAGCGTGTCAGTGGTATCAATACTGCCGAAGCCAGCCATGTGGACTTGAAGCGCTGGGTCTACGCTAACCTTCCCCCCCAAACCGGTCAACCGGCCTACCTTGACACCCAATTAAAACTGGCGGCTTGCGGTGACTGGTGTATTCAGGGTCGTGTTGAAGCAGCTTTCAGCAGTGCAGATGCTTTGGCAGAAAAGCTTATTCCACGATTAATTTAGTTTCTGTTGCTCTTTCATAGCCGCCCTCCGTTGTGAAGGTGGAAAATTAACAACGCTGTCACCGATGCTTCTCAACAAAGTTGACGATAGGCCTAAGTAGCGCCCCATCGCCACGCAACGGTTTTGCCAGTTTGGCAACCATCGCGACATGACCGTAATTGTTAAACTCGACCAATTCGACTGAATTGCCATGTTTTTTCAGCTTCTCAGCCAGCCGATAACTGTTACGTGGCAGCACCGTACGATCATTTTTGCCCACCAGCAGTAATGTCGGTGGATGATCTTCGCGGATGAAATTGACCGGCTGACTTTGCCATTGACTGGCATCATCACCAAAGATCTGCTTTAACGTATTACTTTTTAACGGTAAAAAATCATAGGGGCCGGCCAGACCAAACATGCCACGTAGTTGCCGGGGCTGAAGACCAACTTGCTGTAAATATTCTGGATTAACGGATAACATCGCCGCAATATGTGCCCCTGCCGAATGCCCGCCGATAAACAGCTGGTCGGGATCTCCTCCAAACTCAGCAATATGCTTTATAGTCCAGGCGACAGCCTTGGCAGCATCCTCAATAAATACCGGAAACAGCACTTCAGGGAAGACCCGATAATCTGGAATAACCACGATAATGCCCTGCGATGTGAGCGCTTCTGCCACAAATTTATAGTCTGCTTTTTCCCCGGCCTCCCAGCCACCTCCATAAAAGAAAACGACCGTAGCGGGGTTTTGAGTATCCATCAAGCCGACTGGCTGATAAATATCCAGTTTGAGCCGTTCATGATCGCCATAAATGATATCAGCCTGATGTTGATAACCTGACTCTGGCACCATTGCATTTAACATCGTCACCGGTGCACAGGCGCTGAATGAGAGTGCTGACAGACTACCTAATAAGGTTTTAGTAAATTGGCGAAGCACACACTATTCCTGAAGTTAACCGCCTATCCAGACTGAATCAGCCCGTCAGAGGTTCCTTTAATCGGATCGCTACGCATGGAAACGAAGTTTATTGCAGACCTTTTCTGCATCGCTCAGATTCCGTTTGGCTTTTTGAACACGCTTGTCTTCAATCATCGCGATCATGCCAATCACACCGACGATACTGGCAATCGCTCCGGCAATGCCTCCGGACAACCAGGCTATAAACATTGCCAGACTGATTAGGCCAAACACCTGAACCACCATAAATTGTGAAGCCAGTTTTTCTTTTTGACAGGTGACTAATTTTTGCTCCCAAAGCTGAATCAGTTCGCCCAGCTCATCCTCGGTCAACACATTAAAATTAACATAGTATTCAAGACCAATAATCTCATCGTTATCATTGCGTGAACTCAGATCAATGGTTTCAGCCATTATTTTCAGCGCACTATAGGTATCTTCGTCCTTTTCCATAGTTTCTCCATCAACATTGTTAATTCACTATTACCCAAGCTCCTGTGCGGCTTCCAGAGCGATTTTTCCCAAAATAAGTTTTCACGATATTTTCACCATCGCGGGAACAGACTTATGATTGAATTAACACGTCAAAGGTGATTGTGGTTATGTACCAAAATCGTTATATAACATTGGGATATATACTGTCAGCGCTGACATTGATGTTTACCGGCGTCACTGCCAGTAATGCCTACCAGCCTACCATGGCTTATGTTGAAAATCTGAAGATTGATCTGATATTTGATGATGCCGGCAGTTTTAAAAATGGCCGTGCGGCGGTAATGATTGCCAATCAGGGACGAGCACAATTTGCCATGATCAATTCTGATGGTGACATTCTTTTCACTGCCGATGAAATCAATGATTTAGACAGTGGCGTGACTGCCTACCGGAAAGATAGCTTGTGGGGCGTCGTTGATCGTGATGGACGTATCATTCTGCAGCCAACTTATCCCAGAATTCAATCCTTCAAACAGGGATATGCCGCCTTTATCAAAGACGGTAAATGGGGATTTCTTAATGATGCCGGAGAGGAAATGATTCCAGCTCATTATGACAAAGTCGGCGTATTTTCCGAGGGATTGGCCGCCTTTCAGCAAGATGGGAAATGGGGTTACCTGAATAACCAGGGGCAAGAGGTCATTGCGGCACAATTTGATGAAATTCATATCTTCAGCGAACAACGTGCCGCTGTCAGAATTGATGAAAAATGGGGTTATATTGATAATGAAGGCAAGCTGCTGATTGATATGCAGTTTTCTCAGGTCAGAGTATTTCGTGAAGGGTTTGCTGCGGTGTTGGACAACGGGAAATGGGGCTACATCGATAAAAACGGAGACTGGCTGATAAACGCACAGTTTGAAGAAGCCAAAGCGTTTGGCGAAGGTTTTGCGGTCATCAAACAGAATGGACTTTACGGTTTTATTAATCGTAGCGGTGAAATTGTTATTAAACCCTATTTTGATGATGCCTGGAATTTCAGTGAAGGACTTTCCAGAGTGGAAAAAAACGCCAAGGTGGGTTATATCAATACTACTGGCAAGATGGAAATTGCACCGGAATATGTCTGGGCCTATTCATTTTCAAATGGATTGGCCGTTATCACCCATAACTACCGACAATATGGCTTTATCAACCGGCAGGGTGACGTCGTGATCGAACCACAGTTTGAGCACGCCCATCCGTTTAATGAGGGTTTGGCCGCGATAAAAATCCGCGACAAATGGGGTTATATTTCCAAGGATTAAGCTGACTCTTCCGTTTCGTCACTTTCCTCATCCAGCCAACGATATAAAGTACGGCGGCCAATACCCA
>NZ_DCSO01000090.1:17023-18689 GCF_002325665.1 Methylophaga sp. UBA1464 | reverse complement strand
GTTTATTACCATCGGCTTCTTGTAATACCATGCGGACATACCGTTTTTGCAGCTGTTCCAGAGTAGGTAAAACGGCGCCCGACAATAATGTTTCGTTTCGCGGATCATCCACCGGGTTTGTCACTGACGGCGCAGTTGCAGATTGATTTTCCAGTAGTCTTGCCGGTAAATGTTGTGGCTGCACCCAGTCTTCCGTACAGAAAGCAAACGCTCTTTCCACTACATTCTGCAATTCTCTGACATTCCCCGGAAAAGCATACTGACGAATGATCTCCAAAGCTTTGTCACTGAAACCTTTAATGTTTCGACCTTGTGTTACCTCTAATTGCTGTAAAAACTGTTGGGCCAGAATTTCCCTGTCTTCTTCACGATCCCGCAGAGGTGGAACCGACAAAGCAAAGGTTTCCAGACGATAAAACAGATCCTCGCGGAAACTGCCTTCAACCACTTTTTGTTTTAAATCACGATGGGTTGCGGCGATGATTCGAACATCCACTTTCTCCTCAGTATCCTGCCCCACCGGGCGAATTGAGCCATCCTGCAAAGCCCGCAACAGTTTTGCCTGTAATGCCATTGGCATTTCACCAATTTCGTCCAGTAACAAACTCCCGCCATTGGCTTCCTGCAACAGGCCTTTACGGGATTTCTTGGCGCCGGTAAATGAGCCCGCTGAATGGCCAAAAAATTCGCTTTCTAACAATTCCTGCGGAATACCCGCACAGTTAACCGCTAAAAAAGGCCCGTCGGCACGATCACTTTCAGCATGCAGAGCTTTGGCAACCAGCTCTTTGCCCGTTCCACTTTCGCCGTTAATCAGCACCGGACCTTGCGCACGGCCAATCACTTTAATCTGTTCAAACAGATTACGCATCGCTTCGCTGCGACCAAACATCTGATGAAAACTGGGTTGACGGTTAAGTTTGCGAAACTGAAATAATTCATCATGCAATTTACGTGTCGCCACCACACGTTCAACCGCCAGCAGAAAATGCTCTAAATCCAAAGGCTTGGTAAGAAAATCATCCGCCCCCGCCTGCAACGCCTGAACTGCCTGGCGTACACTGCCAAATGCGGTAATCACAATCAGTCCTGGTCGCTGTTCTTCCGGCCAATGCCTGACCACCTGTTCAACCACGTTCATGCCATCGCCATCAGGTAGCCGCAGATCGGTGACAATCAATGCAGGCTGGTTGATATTAAGCCAGTCAATAGCGGATTGAACCTGGTGATGAACTGCCAGACTCCAACCTTCCGCTTCCAGTTCATCACTAATCAGTCTTGCCAATGCCTGGTCATCTTCAATTAACAGGATTGGTAAGTTTTTGTTCTGCTTCATCTTCATGCTGTTGGTCCAGAATCGTTAGATGGGTTTAAGGGTAAAATCAGCGTGAATCGCGCGCCGCCCAGCGGACTGTTGCTTAATTTCACTTCTCCCTGATGCTCACGCATTATTCTCTGCACAATTGCCAGGCCCAGACCGCTGCCTTCCCCCGGAGCTTTAGTTGTGACAAAAGGCTCAAATACCTGATTCTGCTGATCATCGGTTATGCCTGACCCGGCATCATCAATATGAATATGAAGTTGTCCATCCTTTTGCCAGGAGAGTTCAACCGGCCCCTCAGGACAAGCCTGACAGGCATTACGTAATAAATTGATTAAGGCTTTA
>NZ_DCSO01000090.1:13032-16959 GCF_002325665.1 Methylophaga sp. UBA1464 | reverse complement strand
ATTAAGGCTTGTTCCAGACTTAACGAATCGCCATTAATTTTAGCCTGCGGTCCTTTGATAAGACTGATTCGATAACCCTGGTCAGCTAACAGGGATTCAGATCTTTCGATCAATGAAGTCACATCCAAATCGCGCATTTGTGCACGAGATGAACGACCAAAGCTGAGTAATTGCTGAATAATCGAGGTCATTCTGGCCGCTTGCTGGCGTATTTCATTTAATTCAGCAATGTCTTTTTCATTCTCCATACGTCTTAATAAACGATTGGCCCGTCCATCGACTACGGTTAACGGCGCACCGAGTTCATGTGCGACGCCTGCAGATAATTGTCCCAGCGCAGCCATCGTTTCAGTCTGTCGCAGTCTTTCAGCCATTTTTTCCCGGGCAGATCGCTGTTGAGCCTCACTGTTTTCTGCCTGTTCAATCGCATCAAGCATTCCATTGAGTCCCTTAGCCAGTTGGCTGATTTCAATAGGTCCTCGTTCTGCTGCCCGATGATGACGATCACCTCGACTGACCCGTCGCATACTCTCAACCAATCGTTGCAGTGGCGTTTCGATCGCCCGCTGATGCGAATAGCTGATGACCCCTAAAATAATTAAAGAAACCAAACCAAAGCCACCCCAGGCCCAATATTTTAATTCGGTCAATTCGCGATCAATATCACTGCGTCGCCGGGTCACTTGCAGCAATCCATTTGGCTGACCGGTGGCATCAAATAACGGCATAAAAAAGGAATACACATGGCGACCACGAATCCGTTCATACTGTGCAAACTCACCCTGCACAATCTGTTCAAGTGCATCGGTAGCCTGTTCCTGAGTGGGATTCACCACACCAAAGCTGCTTAAGCGTTTTCCTTCAGCATCAAATAGGTACGCACCATACACTTCGGTTATTCCAAATACCGAAGCCATACTGTTTTGAAGCTGATCCAGATCCTGCCGCTCCAAAGCTTGCGACACCGGCAGATGAATTGTTCTGGCGACTTGTTGCAAATCCCGTTGCATCCGTTCTTCAATAAACTGGCCCACCATGGATAAACCTATCACCAGAATAACGGCCAATACGATGAGTACTGGTAAAGCAACCTGCATAATCAACACTAAACGCAGGTTGTTGAAAATTGAGGGAAATCGCATTGTTAATGCATCTCAATGGATGGCTTTATGACACATGAGCCAAAATGACACATGTTATGGCACCGGTCAAGAGAACTCTCTGTTCATCAGGCACTATGAAAAAAAATAAATATATTTAAAATCATACACTTAATTTTTAAGTTCGTTCTGGCATAGAACTCGCAGTGGTCACAGTGTGTTTCACAACCAATAAAGGAAAACACCATGAAAAAAACAGCTACGTTAGTTTCAATCTTAATGGCATTAGGTCTAAGTAGTTCTGCGATGGCAGAACAGGGGTACGGCTCACCGGAGCAGGCTACACCTCAAGCGCCTATGCCTGAAACTGCTCCAGCTGCTGATTTCAGTGATGCAGATCTGCAAAAATTTGCTGATGTACAGGATGATCTTGAAGGAATCCGCAGCGAATATTCTGGTCGTCTGGAAAGCACAGAAGATCCAGATCAAGCAGCTCAGTTACAACAAGAAGCGAGCCAGAAAATGGTTCAGACCGTTCAGGAAACGGGCTTAGATGTTGAAACTTACAGCAATATTGCATTGGCTATTCAAAGCGATCCTGAATTGCGTGATAAAGTGCAATCCATGCTGAACTAAGGTTGTTTTAGCGTCATCTATTGTGAAAAAGCCGGGGTTACCCGGCTTTTTCATTTCTGCTCTACCTGGTTTTGAACCGATAGGCCAGGAGGTACAAAGCAGGCAACACTAATAGCGTTAATAACGTTGATGAGACAATGCCGCCAACCACCACCGTGGCTAATGGTCGTTGTACTTCTGCACCGGTCCCCGTATTCAAAGCCATCGGCAGAAAACCTAAACCTGCCACCAAGGCCGTCATCATTACCGGTCGTAATCGCTGCATCGCTCCCTGAAAAACCGATTCCATAAGCGCTAAGCCCTGTTCACGCAACTGTCGTATAAACGTCAACATCACCACACCGTTTAATACCGCGATGCCTGATAAAGCAATAAATCCCACCGCCGCAGATATGGATAACGGCATATCCCGCAGCATTAATGCAATCAAGCCGCCGGTTAAGGCCATTGGCACACCGGTAAAGATCAATAACGCATCTCGCAGTGAATTAAAGACACTGAACAATAACAGCAGAATCAGTAATAGCGTCACAGGTACCACAACCATCAGACGCTTACTGGCTGACTGCAATTGTTCAAATGTGCCGCCGTATTCCAGCCAATACCCGGCGGGCAAATCAAGTTGTTGTGCGTTCTGCTGAACATCAGCGATAAATGATCCCAAATCTCTGTCGACCACATTGGCACTGACAATCACATGTCTTTTACCGCTTTCACGATTTATCTGATTGGGACCACTGATTTCATGAATATCAGCAATTTCACCCAGTGGAACATACGACAGTTCCGGATCATCGCTATCCGGCAAAGCAATGGGTAATTTTGCCAGCAACTGTGGATTTTTACGTATCTCATCGTCCAGACGAACAACAATGCGGAAGCGTTTATCACCTTCATAAATCAGCCCGGCAGATGTACCACCAATCGCAGTCTGAATATTTTGTTGCAAACTGGCTATATCCAACCCTAATAACGCAAGATGATCACGCTGCGGCTCAATCGACAACATCGGCAAACCGGTAAGTTGTTCCATTCTGACATCTGTGGCACCAGCAACTTCTGACAACAGTTGCTCAGCTCGTTCCCCCAGTTGGTAAAGCGTATCCAGATTATCGCCATATATCCTCAGGGCAACGTCTGCACGCACGCCAGCAATCAATTCATTGAAACGCATTTCAATCGGTTGGGTAAATTCATAAAGATTTCCCGGCACCGCTTCAACACTGTCGCGTAATTTTGACAGGAATTCCGCTTTGCTCAATTGAGGATCAGGCCATTGCTCGATGGGTTGCATAATCACAAATGTATCGGCAACACTCGGTGGCATCGGATCGGTAGCAATATCCGGCGTACCAATTTTTGAATAAACATGCTTAACCTGTGGAAACTCCGCAATTACTGACTCCAGCTGGTTTTGCATCGCCACCGATTGTTCAAGCCCCGTGCCGGTAACCCGTAAGGCATGCAGCGCAATATCCCCTTCATCAAGTTGTGGCAGAAACTCGCTGCCTAAACGCGAACCATAATAAACCGTGATACTGACCATCAGCGTCGCCAATACCACGATTAAAATGGGCAGACGCAAAGACAGACTTAACACCGGACGGTAAATCCAGCGAGCCATTCGCATGAGGAGGTTTTCACGCTCGGCAACTTTGCCTGTAATCAAAATGGCCACCGCGGCAGGGACAAAGGTCACGGCAAACACCAAAGCACCGATTAATGCCGCCACCACTGTAAACGCCATGGGGTGGAACATTTTCCCCTCAACACCACTCAGTGCAAAAATCGGCAGATACACCAGCATGATAATGAACATGCCAAATACCGCCGGATTAAAGACTTCACGCGTGCTTTCAATTACCTCTGCCAAACGTTCCTGCACACTTAACATCCGGCCCAGACGCTGTTGCGCAAGACCCAGTCGTCGCAAAGCGTTTTCCACGACAATGACGGCACCATCAACAATCAGACCAAAATCAATCGCTCCCAGGCTCATCAAATTTCCCGATACCCGATTGCTTACCATGCCGGTAACGGCAAATAACATGCTTAACGGTATAACCAAGGCGGTTATCAGTGCTGCCCGAATATTGCCCAACATTAAAAACAACACCACGACAACCAGTAAAGCGCCCTCAAACAAGTTTTTCTGCACCGTTTTAAGGGTTCTTTCCACAAGTGTGGTTCG
>NZ_DCSO01000090.1:6912-12919 GCF_002325665.1 Methylophaga sp. UBA1464 | reverse complement strand
TTTCCACAAGTGTGGTTCGGTCGTAAACCGCTTCAGCCAGGATACCTTCGGGCAAACTCTGGTTCACCTGTTCCAATCGCTCGGCAACCGCTTTCGCGACCACTCGACTGTTTTCGCCGATCAACATAAAAGCCGTGCCTAACACTGTTTCCTTACCATCCCGGGTGGCTGCGCCAGTACGCAACTGTTTTCCATAAAATACCTTGGCCACATCCGCCACCCGAATCGGTGTGTCATCACGTTTGGTAATAACCACATTACGAATATCTTCAAGTGAGGATAATTGTCCGGGAGAACGTACCAGCCATTGCTCGCCATTGCGTTCGATATAACCAGCACCCGTGTTCTGGTTGTTGCGGATTAATGCCTCACCCAGCTCGGACAGGCTGACCTTGTAGGCCAGTAATTTAGCAGGATCGGGGGCCACCTGATATTCACGCTCATAGCCACCAATGCTATTAATTTCGGTGACTCCCGGTACTTTCACCAATTGGGGCCGGATAATCCAGTCCTGTATGGTACGTAAGTCTTCTGCCGAATAAGGTTTGCCATCTGCCTTCAACGCATCCGCTCTGGCAGTGACACTGTAGGTAAACACTTCTCCAAGACCGGTTGCTATAGGCCCCATCTGGGGTTCTATTTTCGCGGGTAACTCAGAGCGAACACCTTGAAGACGTTTATTTATCAACTGCCTGGCGAGATATATATCAGTATCTTCTTCAAACACCACCGTGACCTGAGATAAACCATATCGCGATAACGAACGGGTATAGTCCAGATTGGGTAACCCAGCCATCGCATTTTCAACACTATAGGTAATCCGTTGTTCAACCTCTAATGGTGAATACCCCTCTGCCTCGGTATTAATCTGCACCTGGATATTGGTAATATCCGGTACGGCATCAATATTAAGCTGAAAAACATTGTAAGCGCCCACTCCAGCTATAAGCACTGTTAATAAAAGCACCAGCCATCGGCGCTCGACAGAAAATCGTACAATAAAATTAATCATCTTCTGCTCCAAAGGTCTTAGTGATCATGGGTGGCGCCGGACTTGAGCACCTCCGCCTTGAGCAGAAAACTATTTGTTGTCACGTATTCACTGCCGGGTTTCAGGCCTGAAAGCACCTCGATATAGTCCTTATCCGGCTTGCCCAGTTGAAGCATTCTGACTTCAAAGGTATTTCCATAACGGACAAACACCACCGGCATATCACGATAAAGTTGAATGGCATTGCGTTTTACCGCTAATTCAGCAGGATATTGCTCCACGGTCACTTCAGCATTGATATGCATGCCGGGCCGCCAATGTCCTTCAGCATTAGTAATTTCAGCACGGGCGCGAGCAATATGTCCGCCTGTCATTTTGGGCGAGATATAGCTGATCTTTCCCTCAGCCGATTCATGTTGGTGTAAGTCCTTGACGACAACCGGCATACCGACACGTAACTGTTCGATATCCGCTGGAAACATCGACAACTCTATCCAGACCCGTGATAAATCACTGATTTCCAGCAAACTGCCCATATCACTGTGATCGCCTACATTGGCCATACGCTCGGTTATCTCACCGTTTGCAGGACTACGGATAGAATAACTTTGTAAAGTGGTTTGATTACGAACGGTCACTAACACCTGGTCTTTTTTGACCTTGTCGCCAGTGTTGACCAGCACTGATTCAATAATGCCGGGATAGGGAGCATGCACCCGATACTGGCGATCCTCCGCAACACTGACTACACCATAAAGAGCGTTGGTTATTGATAAGGTATGAGGCCCAGCCAGCTCTGTTTCTATTCCTGATAGTGTTATCATGCGATCCGTTATCGTGCTGCGACCTTCAAAACTGTCAAAATGCCAGTGATGTGAATTGCCCTGGTATTCTGCTTCCACAACCACTTCAAACGAATGGGGCTCTTCAATAACCGTATCCCCCAGCAGATAGTCTGCTTCGGCGATAAAGTCGATAAGATTCTGTTCATCATCCAGACGAGTTAACGTCACGGTTAAATTGATCTGCCCGGGATCGACCGGCTTTCCCTGTTGATAGGCATAAACCCGCATTTCTGGCGGCACGCCTTGTTCATAAATGGTTATTTCCAAGGCAAAATCGTCGTTTTCCAATAACCGTCCGCCATGTGGCCCTTCGATAGGTTCTTCATGATCATGTTGTTCGTTGTGATCATGCTCAGTTGCCGCTAGAACCACCGAACTCATCAGTGCCAGCAGGCTAAAACATAATGTGATTAATTTCATGAAGCTATTCCTGATAACTGGCAGTAAAGATTGAACGACTCAAGGGCATCCCGGTTAACCGCTCCAACTCAAGTAGCTGGAGATGCACTGCAGTTTGTGCCTCGATCAGGTCGCGCTCTACGCTGAATGATTCGATCTGTGCATCAATCCATTGCAACACGTTGTATTGGCCTGTTTGATAACCGGTTTCAGTCTGTTTCAACAATTCTTGGGTCAACGGAACAAGTTTTTCTTGCAACCTATCGATTTGTTGATGGTTATTCAGCATGGCCTGATAGATTTCCAGTAAAGCCATTCGCAATTCAGTCTGAGTCAGCTGTTGCTGCAGAATTCCAGCTTCATAGTCTGCATGGGCTGCAGCGATATTGCCCTGATTGCGATCGTATAACTGCAACGGCATCGAAAAACTGAACACCAGAGCGTTGTCATTTTGTCCTTCCAAACGCCGAATACCGGCACCAAAGCTGAAATCAGCTGTGGATTTTGCCTCACTCAGCCGTAATTGCGCTTCACGTAAGCGAATTAAAGAATGAGTTTGTAAAAAAGCGGGGGAACTTAGAATGGCCTGTTCCAGTGTTTCCTGTTCCGGCAATGATTGCAATTGCTGCAATTGCCCTTCCAACTGAGCAAAATCAACCTCATCTCCCCAGCTAGCGGCTAATTGCTGGTAGGCCAGTTTACGTTCTCCATTGAGCTGCTGCTGTCTGGACTCTGACCGTTCAAGCAAAAGCTGCATCCGTAATACATCAGCCTGTCCAACAGCACCGGCAGACGCGCGTTGTTGTATCACCGCCAGGGCCTGCTGCTCAATTTGAATACGCCGTTGATTCCAGGTTAATAACGCATCGACTCGTAATGCCTGCAGATACCTGGCGGCCACATCAGACAAAGTATCCAGGCGTTGCCGCTCAAAATCCTGTTGCAACTGACTGGACCGGGCGTCGACCAGATCAACGCGCTTCAAACGTTTATCGCCCATTTCAATCAGCTGACTTAACGATAGCGTTAGTTCTGCACCGGAAAGACCACGGCTCTGCCCCGTACCCAATACATTTTCCAAATCAGCCTGCAGTTGTGGATTAGGCGGCAAGCCGGCGTGCCGTTTCTGCGCTTCCAGTGCCCGCTGTTGATAGGGAAATTGTTGCAGTTGTGGGCTTTGCAGTAAGGTGCGTTCGATCGCCGTTGTCAGATTAAGACTCGGCTGGTTTTCTGCTCGTGCGGGCATGGCCCATAAAGTCAAAGCTAAGAGTAACGGGCAGATCAATAGCCTGTTAGCGAACAAATTCGATTGATAATTCATGATGAACTCCATAACACCACCCGCTGAGAAGCCGGCAGTAAAACATTAAGTTGTTTAAAACGTTATGGAATTAAGCGTTGGGGGGTGGTAACAGGGGCGAATAATACAAGGTAACCAGCTGACTGCTACTGGTTCGGCTGACAGCGTCCGCTGTCAGAGTATGAAGAATCATAGTGAAACTGACTAAATCAGCAATCAGATGCAGGTGCAACTGATGATCATGATCGACATTATCGTGATGCTGTCCATGATCTGCATGACTATGAACGATGCTCAAATGCGCTGAATAATGATCATCCGGCTGATGAGCGACAGACGCAGTCACACCACTGACCATCAATAAATTGATGATAACAAATACCGCAGTCAGCATACGCAGTCGTAAAGTCATCGATAAATCTTAGCTTAAAAACATGATAAAAGTCAGCCTTTTAACAGTACGGCATTCTCAGGTACATTCTGCTTGAGCTTGTCACAGTCACCCTGAGCAGGTTGCTGCTCAGGAGTACGGTTTTTATACCAGATGCGACAAAATCCCGGTGAAGGAATATATTCGGCAGGTACCGCACTGGATGAGCCGGAATACCGGTCAGTATTGACCACGCTATAGGCAGCACAGCTAGTCAATGCAACGAATATCGGCAAAGGCAGCAGTCGATAAAATCGCGGTGTCAATATTCTCATCGGTTTATCCTCACATATTGATTATCGAGAGATAATCAAACACCCATTAATTATGAGCGATCTTGGCGCTATTTGCAGCAGCTTTATCAACACTGGTAAAGGCAATCAGATTAGCAAAAAAACCAATCACTAATGCATCAATTTGCCACGGTTGCTGCAACATGACATTCCAGATTATGGCTGAACCGATACCTGCTACTACACCGGCAATAAACCGTTTACGACTCACATAACAGCCAAGAATCGCCATCATCAGAGGTACCAAAACCGTCGGAGCCCAGAAGTTATAGGCGTATATCAAAATATCAATCACGCTATCAATCGACAGGGCAAAAACCATCGACGCAATACCCACCAGCAATGTGACCACACGAGCGAGCATTAATTCTGCTTTGGCTGTTAATGGGATTTTACGCAAAGGCGTGACAATATCGTTACTGAAAGCAATCGAAGCTGAGTTTAAAAATGAATCTGCAGAAGACATGATAATCGAGACAATCGCAGCGGCCACAATACCCTGCATAATGGGCGGAACGGCCTGCTGAATGACATAAGGCATCGCTAAATTAGCATCTAAGGTCGGCTGCATGGCTAATGCCACCAGACCGATTAAACCGGTAACAGCAAAAAATGGAATTGAAAACAAGCCGCTCAATAAAGAACCACGGATAACATTTTTACTGCTTTTGCCAATTAATAAACGCTGCAGGTAAGGCGGCACTAATGTTTCACCCAGCATAAACGTCATAAATAATGATAATAACGCGATAATCGCTAATGGCTCCGTCGGCAGCGTCAGATGCGCTTCGGGTAAATTAGTTTGCATGGCCTGCCAGCCACCGACATGCTGCAAACCAAAATACAGTGTCATCGGAATGCCGACGGCAAGCACAATAAACTGAATAATATCGGTCCAGACCACCGAGCGCATACCGCCGACTGTTGCATACGCAATAACAATACCGCAGCCAATCAACACTCCCCAGACACGATCTACATCGAGAAACAGATTAAACACATAGCCCATCGCACCGATTTGTGCGCCGAGAATACCTGCGCATAAGGCCAGAGAAAATACGCCACTGAACAGACGTGCTCCCTTGCCATAATGCTCATCCATAATGTCACCGACCGAAATGGCATTGGGATAACGCATCATTTGTGGCGCAATATATTTTGCAACCAATATTTCTTTTACGCTGAAACCCCATAAGGCCACAATATTACTGATACCGACCAGAAATACTTTTTCGGCATTACCCATTGAAAATCCACCGCCGATAAATGAGGCTGATAACGTGGCAAAAATCACCAGTGTGCCGAAGGATTTACCAGCCAGAGCATAATCACGCATGTTTTTTATGCCACGTCCCGCCCATAAACCAATAAGCAAAACAAAAAACAGGTAGACAATTACAACCAAAGTTTCCATATTCAGTTTGTTCCATTGAGTGAGGTCTGGAATGAAGCTTACGTGGTTTTCAGGCATTAAAAAACCACCCGAGCACATTGGACTGGGGTGGTTTGAATGATTCTTCCGTAAAAGCGTTAATTAAGCCATTAAACTTTTACATTAACGATGTTACCCAAGTTGCCCTGTGGCATCGGAACAGCATCGAGTAGCTTTAATACTGCCTGACCCTGAGCTTCAATCTGATCATTGCTTAATTTAAGCGTTGCGACCATTTGTTGCTGGGCAGATTGCTGTACGGACAACTGGGTTGCCATTGCAGCAACGTTCGTTGTTTCCATAATCGACTCCCTTTA
>NZ_DCSO01000090.1:4363-6846 GCF_002325665.1 Methylophaga sp. UBA1464 | reverse complement strand
TTGTGAACTAAAACTGTTATCGGCAGCTTACTTCAAAACTTTATCGGCAACTTGTTCAATAACAAATCCCAATGTCTGCCGTATTTCGTTTCTCGGTTGCTCTTCAAATTCAGCAATTTCAGCAGCAGAATGGCCTTCAGACCAATGCTGTCGCGCGATACGCATTTGATCTATCGTTAATGAACTGAGGACTTCGGCTGTCATTTTATCTTCAATAAACTCAGGATCAACTTCGCTTATTTCCAATTCAAACGGCGCTGGCACTCTTTCCTGCTGCCCCCATCTTTCAAGCAATAGCCCTGCTTTTGTGAGCCGTTCCTTACGTTGATTTTGTAAGGTTTCTATCCGCATTTTACCTGCGGTACGGTTCAGTTTTTTCCCCACAGCACACCTACCTGATATCAACGAACTGAAAGCGAATGTTAATTCACGACAAACTATTATGCTGGATATCAAAAAGCTTTATTTTTCGTCAAAAAAACGTTTAAAAACGTTCTTTGCAGCATTACGCGTCTCTTCATTGTAACCGACAAACAGCCCGGCAAGTAAAGTAGCCATAACGGATTTTCCTGGATGTTGATGAATCATCTTACTTACCGCTGGGGTTATTACGGCTTGCAGAATATTTTCAATATCATCCACATTCGGTGTTTTATCTTTGGGTATGGCTGGCGAAGCTATTTTGGTTCGATAAACAGCAAATTTCGCTATTAATATCACCAAAATAGCTGCCAAGGCATATCCTCCTGCTGTGATAACTGCAGCGATATTGGGAGGGTAGTGAACCAACAATGCCAGATAAACTGCAAAGCCTGCGAACCCGAGCGCAAATATGCCTAACAGCGTTGCCAATGATAATGCCACGGTATTAATTTGTACTCTAGAACGCCAGCTCATGCTTATCTCCTGCTACTCATTTCCACATATATTTTAAGCCAGCTTAACGATCCAGAATTTTTCCAAGAACCAAACCAATACCAAAAGCAACAGCCATGCTGCTATATGGATGGCTTTCAACTTCACCTTGAACTTTGGTAAAAGACTCTTTTACTTGATCCTGCGCCTGTCCTGCAGCGACTTTGACACGATCCTGACTTTCCTTGGCGTAAGCCGTCGTCATTTCTCGTAATGTTTTTGTCACTTCTGCAAAATCTTTACGCAATGTATCCAGTTGTTCCTGAAGTTCCTGATTAGTAGCTTGAGTTGTTGCCATTGAACTATCTCCTTGTAATAAAGTTATCTGCCACAAAAGAAGGCAGTTACAAATCTGACAGCTTAGTTAAGCTGATTACTTCAATCGATTAATCTGTTGCATCCTCAATAGCATCACCTGCTTCTTCAACACTCTCATCTATCGCTTCACCCGCTTCTTCCGCAGGGCCCTGGTTATCACAAGCCGTAATAAAACCAACACTTGAGAGAGCAAAAGTCATCAGTAAAATTTTAGCTAAAATCCGAAAAGAATTAGAATCCGTATTGTTTAACATAATTATGTTCCTCATTTAATAGCGTTTATGGATGTTATTTTACGGAAACGCTGTTAAATATTAATCAGCGTTTGAAAAATGTATATTTTGTCACTTTGACTAGTGTACTCCCAAGCTAACTTTTTAAGTTAAATTTTGCTTTAACCTGTGTTAAGGAGCTTTTTTTATAATCGTCCTATCGTGTAAATCCATTCAACATTAAACAAGGACATACCATGATTAGTTGGGCGTTAACATTTCTAATTGTTGCAATCATTGCAGGTGCTTTAGGACTATCGGGTGTTGCCGGTACAGCAAGTAGCATTGCCTGGATTTTATTTGTTGTTGGGTTAGTCCTTGCACTGATATTTTTTATAACTGGACGCCGACCTCCTCTCTAAAATAATTCAATCTGAATAAATAAAAATACTAACCCATAAATAACTTTTTCGGGTCTGTTTATAAATTTAACACGTATATTGTTACCAGATTGAAATGAAATAACTGTCACCCCAATCATTTAATATTATTTTGAAACGGGTCCCGTTCAAATTAATTTAAATGATTTCCTTTGACACTGCCCGTTTAATGGGTGGTGTCTTTTTTTTGAATCATGCTTAAACCTATATAGATTGACTTAAGCTGGTTCAGGGGTATATTTCACTTCCATCATAAATTCTTAGTGGATATAAGGGACGCTTATGAGTTCATCTTTGCCTGGCAGTTGTATTGTTCATCAGTTTCAAAAGTTTGCAGATCTTAATGAACACGAAATCAGCTTATTAATGGCATTGGAAAAAGATCCTCGGGAGTTCACCGCTGATCAGCCCATGGCAATTGAAGGAGGCAAAGCAGAACGTTTTTTTACCCTTCAGTCAGGCTGGGCCTGTGCGACACGAACACTTGCAGATGGTCAGCGACAGGTTCTGGATATTTTTCTGCCAGGACAGATCCTTGGCCTGCGTGAAATCAGTTTTGATCGCAATCTTTCCGAGTTTCGGACATTAACCGAAGTAA
>NZ_DCSO01000090.1:2064-4291 GCF_002325665.1 Methylophaga sp. UBA1464 | reverse complement strand
CGAAATTTTTGATCAGGCGCCTCGTTTAACCGATCTGTTTTTCCTGATTCTTGCCCGTGAACAATCCATGCTGATTGAACGGGTAATCAATATTGGTCGTCGCAGTGCAGTTGAGAGACTGGCGCATTTTATTGTGGAAATGAAAGTCAGGCTGAATGTCGATACCGACCAGTTTGAACTGCCAATGAACCAAACGGTTATCGGTGACACGTTAAGTCTTTCATCAGTACATGTCAGCCGCACATTTAAAGTATTACGGGATGAAGGTTTACTCGAATCCCATAATGGCAATATTCAAATCCTGGATCTGGAAGGCCTCATTGAAATATCCGGTTTTGACCGAAATTACCTGGACAGCCACTCTAACTGGGCCAGACAGGATTAAGATTTACTGAAGCGCTCAATCATACTCACATCATTCACATAATCAATATCAGCTAACACACCCTGATAATCCGTTTTGATTTTGTGAATCTTTTCAATATCCCTTTCTAGCAGTTTTTTGGCACCGGAATCTCCCTTCAGTGCCAACAACTCATCCTTATAACAAGCTTTAAAGCCAACAGGATGGCCTCGCCTATGCTCAAAATAAGGTGCTGTAATATCGGCACCCAATATTAAATTCTGATGAACCTGCGTTAATACCGATCTCGGGATTAATGGCATATCTGCCAGACCAATCACCCAGCCATCAGCATTTACATTAGCTGCAATTGCGGCGCTCAGGCTATGCCCCATGCCCAACGTCGCGGTTTGGCATTCAATCACGTTAATTTCAGTATTATGAAATTCAGCAACGTTCTGAATAGTTTGTCTCAATAACGGTGTATCCGTTCTGATAACAACTGATAATGTATCTAACGCTGAAATCCAGGCTGACAAAGTGTGCTGAATTAAAGGCTGTCGTATACCGGCAATGGTTAACTCATATAACAGTTTGTCTGGGCCAAAACGGGATGACTTTCCGGCGGCTAACAGGATTCCTGAGATTTTCGACATCTAAGGCTCGGTTAACTGCAAACTGATTGTGTTTTCGGCAAAAGCTCTGTGGACTTAGCAGGATGATTCCGTCGCAACGCTATTAGCTCGGCCAAAATGGCAATGGCAATTTCCGGTGGTGTACGACTGCCAATCGGCAAACCCACCGGTCCATGTAAACGTTCAATTTCTGTTGCTGATAAATCAAACATCGCCAGGCGTTTACGGCGGTTGGCATTATTTTTTTTGCTACCCAGCGCTCCAACATAAAAAGCAGCTGATTTGAGGGCTTCGAGTAAGGCCATATCATCAAGCTTCGGATCGTGGGTTAACGCCACAATGGCAGTATGCGCATCAGGTTGCATTGCCAAAACGGCATCATCGGGCATCATATTAAGCAGCACTACATCATCAGTATCCCAACTTTCACACATGGCTTCTCTCGGCTCACAAACGGAGACCTGATAATCCAGCGCCTGTGCCATATTGGCCAGGTAAGCCGAAGTCTGTCCGGCACCAATAATCAACAGCCGCCACCTTGGTCCATACACAACCGAAAGTTGCTTTTCGTTTATTTGTACAACCACATCCGTCGCATTGGCATCAGTACAATGACTCACCAATGTAGAAAGCTGTAAATCACGTTTAATCAAACGATGACTGTTTATCGCATGGCGTACTTGATCGACCCAGAGGGTGTCGGTAACCGGTTCAACAACCAGTTCCAGTGTACCGCCACAGGGTAAATTAAATCGCTGTGCCTCTTCCCGGGTCACACCATAGACCATTAATTCGGCTTGATTGCGAGGTAATTCGCCAGACTGAGCCTTGCTAACCAGATCATCTTCAATACAACCGCCTGATACCGAACCAACTAACACGCCGTCTTCGCGTAAAACCAGCATCGCTCCAGGTTGACGTGGACTGGAACCGAAGGTTTTCACAACGGTCACCAGCCATAGAGTTAAATCGGCTTCCAGCCATTTCTGCATTGCTTTAAAAACCGATAAATCAACACTGTCCATGCTCAGCTTTCCAATTGATAACGGATCGGTAAATCGCGGATGCGCTTACCGGTGGCAGCAAAAATGGCATTACATAAAGCAGGTGCAATTGGCGGCAGTCCCGGCTCTCCAACCCCGCCTAGCGGCGTATTGAAATCTTCGGCCGGTAACAAATGCACATGAACTTCGCGAGGCGACTCATTCATTCTGGAGACTTGATAACTATCAAAATTATCTTGCTGAAA
>NZ_DCSO01000090.1:0-2022 GCF_002325665.1 Methylophaga sp. UBA1464 | reverse complement strand
TTTATCTTGTACTCCAGCTTCCATCGCAAAATCACTAGAGCTATTGTTAAATTTACCTATTTCAGTACCACCATCTTTAAAACTGATTTCACCTACCATCGCCAGGCTGATACCCATGATGCAGGCACCTTCCATTTGTGAACGTATTCGCTCCGGATTTACTTGTGGCCCACAATCTACAGCAATATCGATTCGTGGAATGGTTAAGTCGCCATCCTCAGAGACTTCTACTTCAACAATTGCCGCAGTATAGGTGACAAAACTGTAATGGGTCGCCAGTCCAAGGCCTCTGCCTGCAGGTAAATCACGTCCCCAGTTGGCCTTTTCACAAACCGCCTCCACAACACGGCGTAATCTTCCCGTATCCAGCGGATACTCCTCTGGTGATTCGCCGTAGTTCCACTCATCTTTTAATTCAACCGGATCAATTTTTCGAGCAGGGCCAATCAGATCCAATAAAAAGGCTTTATGGTCTTGTCCTAATTCATCAGCCATTTCCGCAATAAACGATTGGATAGCAAAGGCGCGCGGAATATTGGCCACCGATCGGAACCAGCCAATACGGGTATGCGCTTTAGCGGCAGGATTTTCCAGTTGAATATTATCAATGGCAAAGGGAATATTCATCACCCCCATGCCCAGCTCAATGGGCATCTGATGCACGGAAGACGCATCAAAAGTCGAAGAAATTGACGGCGCCACAGTGCGATGTAACCAACCTGTGGTTTTACCATCAGCATTTACTGCCGCTTCAAGATGTTCAATCGAAACCGTGTGCAGGTAGCCATTATGTAAATCGTCTTCGCGACTCCAGGTGACCTGTACAGCACGCCCATCCATTGCTTTGGAAAGCAAGGCCGCTTCGACCAGATAATCGGGCTTGGATTTACGGCCAAAACCACCACCCAGCAATGTGACATGAACGGTGACATCATCAGAAGATATATCCAGCCATTTAGCGACTGTGTCTTTACTGGCTTGGGGCGCCTGAGTCGGGGCCCAGACTTCACATTTTCCATTCTGAATTCTTGCAGTGGCAACCGGTGGCTCCATCGGTGCCTGCGATAAATGCGGGATGTAATAATCTGCCTTGAAGGTTTTATCAGCGGTTTCTAATGCTTTGCTCACATCACCACTGCTGCGCAACACTTTGCCGCCGGAAGATGAAGCGGATTTAAGCATCTGCTGACGGTATTCATCAGTGTTATAGCTGGCATTTTCGCCATGTTCCCACTCGATTTTCAGTTTTTCACGGCCCTGCATGGCTGCCCAAGTATTTGCAGCAATGACGGCAATGCCACCAAGAGGATTAAAAACTGCTGGCGGTGGACTGCCTTCCAGTGTCACTACCTTAATAACGCCCGGGACTTTCATCGTCTCAGAGTCATCAAATGACTTTACCTTGCCACCATAGACGGGAGGGCGGGCAATCACCGCATGCACCATACCGTCAACCTGAACATCAATACCGTATATAGCCTTGCCAGTAACAATATCTTCACCGTCAATCAACTTGGTGGATTGCTTACCGATATAGCGAAACTTATCCGCTGGTTTTAACTGCAGTTTTTCACGTTCAGGCACATCCAACGCCGCTGCCGCTTTGGCAAGTTCACCGTAACCGATAGTTTTGCCAGAGGATTGATGTTTGATCTGATGATTTTCAGCAAATACTTCATCTACCCCAACCCCCCAATGTGCGGCGGCGGCAGCTTCCAGCATCATTCTGGCGGCGGCTCCGACATTTCGCATCGGCATAAAGAAGTGTCTGACGCTGCGGGAGCCATCCGTATCCTGATTACCATAGCGTTCCTCATCACCGGGCGCCTGGATGACCTTTACCCGATCCCAGTCGGCTTCCAGTTCATCAGCCACCACCATCGGTAAGCTGGTCCGCACGCCCTGCCCCATTTCTGCACGATGACAGACGATCGTGACCGTACCGTCCTCCGCAATTGCCACAAATACCAAGGGATTATCCACCCAGCCATTTGGCATCGCATCACGACCATATTTGGGCGT
>NZ_DCSO01000002.1:18925-29305 GCF_002325665.1 Methylophaga sp. UBA1464 | reverse complement strand
TAAGCTTGTACATAACCACGGACACCAAATTCACCACCTGAAATACCGACGATGATTTTGTCTTTGAATACGTGAGCCGCCGCGGTGCTGGTTGCACCAACTTTTGGATCATCACGTTTGTCAGACCAGACCACTTCACCTGTTTCCATATCTAATGCCACCAGAGTGGTATCAGCCTGGTTCAGGAAGATTTTGCCATCGCCATAAGACAGACCACGGTTAACGGTATCACAGCACATGACTGGTACAGTTTCATCGTAGTTTTGTTTTGGCTCATATTTCCATTTGATGGCGCCATCGTTGTTCAGGTCAAGTGCGAAAACGATGTTTGGGAACGCTGTATGAACGTACATGGTGCCGTCCATGACCAAAGCATTACCTTCGTGGCCACGTAAAACACCTGTTGAGAAAGACCACGCCATATTCAGATCTTTAACGTTGTCTTTCGTGATTTGAGTCAGTTCGCTGTAACGCGTATTAGCGTAGTCACCAGCTGGCATAACCCAGTTATTGTCATTTTTTTGCATTTCAAGGAGTTCATCAGCAGCGACCAGACCTGGTGCGGCTAACCCCATCATTGCGATTGATAATGTTTTCAGCTTCATAAAGTTGTCCTCTATTGCTTTTTAGTATTTACGTCACGACTTGTTCGAATGAACCTCATGCGTATGACGAACCTTAACCCCACTTCCCGGCTTCGTCAAGAACTTTACTCAAGTTTTTTGTGAGTATTTCCATCTAGTTTTCGGGAATAATTTCCCGAATAATTAAGCTATTGAAAATAAAGGACTTTATATTTTTACTAAAAATCAGGCACGATCTTTGATCCAGTGTATCGACCGCTCAATTGCCGCCAGTGCGCGCTCACGACCGTAGAGTTGCAGCGTGGCATCAAGAGAGGGTGAGACCGTATTACCGGTAATGGCGACACGAATGGGTTGAGCCACCTTACCCATACCAACCTCATGTTTTTCAGCACAATTTTTAATGACGGTATGGATCGGTTCGGCCAGCCATTCATTCAGCTGGCTTAGCTCCTGCAGTACAGCTTCCAATAGTGGCAAGCTGGTTTCATTAAGATTTTTCTGTGCGGCTTTTTCATCATAGGCATCTACGTCCCGATAAAAATACACACTGGATTCCGCCATTTCTTTAAGTGTTTTGGCGCGTTCCTGAAGCAATACAACAACATCAACCAGTGAGGGCCCATTCGCTGGATCAATTCCCAACTCGCCCATGTGCCAGCTTAAGTGTTGTGCAACATGTTCCGGTGAACTGGTTTTGATGTAATGCTGATTAAGCCAGAGTAATTTATCGGTATTAAAGCTCGAGGCTGCTTTGTTAACGTCCTGAATATCAAATAACTGTGTCATTTCAGCCAGCGAAAATATTTCCTGATCGCCATGTGACCAGCCCAACCTGACCAGATAATTCAATAACGCTTCAGGAAGATATCCTGCATCACGGTAACTCATAACACTGACCGCTCCATGTCTTTTCGAAAGACGAGCGCCATCATCACCTAAAATCATCGGTACATGAGCAAAGACAGGCGGTTTAGCACCCAGTGCTTTAAAAATGTTGATTTGTCGTGGTGAATTATTCAAATGATCATCCCCACGAATGACATGCGTCATCTGCATATCCAAATCATCCACGACCACTGTCAGGTTATAGGTTGGCGTGCCATCCGGACGGGCAATAATCAAATCATCCAGCTCACTGTTCTCAAAAACCACATTACCCCGAATGGCATCTTCGACAACAACTTGCCCCACAGTAGGATTTTTAAAACGAATGACCGGCTGTATCCCTTCACGCGGTGTCGATAGGTGACGGCAACGTCCATCATAGCGAGGTTTTTGCTTATTAGCTCGCTGCTCTTCGCGCATGGCTTCCAATTCTTCTTTACTGCAATAACAGTAATAAGCGTCGCCTTGATCCATTAACTGTTGAATAATCTCTTTGTAACGCTCAAAACGCTGCGTTTGATAAAACGGGCCTTCGTCATAATCCAATCCCATCCAGGTCATACCTTCCAGAATGGCATTAACAGATTCTGCTGAGGAACGTTCCAGATCCGTATCTTCAATCCTTAAAACAAAGCGGCCGCCATGCTTTCTGGCATATAACCAGGAAAAAAGAGCGGTACGAGCGCCGCCCACATGTAAATATCCGGTTGGGCTGGGTGCAAAACGCGTGCGAATTGTCATAATCAAAAGTTCTCTGCTAGCTGTGTAGATGGATTGCGATAAAGTGCGCTATTGTAACAGTTCATGAGATGTCATTTAGTGAGACAGAGTTATGCATTTATTGATTTTACTGCTTTCCAGCTTTCTTCCAGTGCAGGCAATAGCTTCAAATGCTGCTGCAGGTAATTATCCGCTCCAGCACGTATCTGATGGTGTTTATTATCATCAGGGCAGCCATGAAGAAGCCGATAACGAAAATCTCGGCGCGATTGCCAATGTTGGGTTTATCACTGGTGATGAATGCGTAGCAGTTATTGATAGCGGCGGCAGTTTTCGTGAGGGTGAATTATTGCGTGAAGCCATCCGCCAGCAAACCGATCTGCCGATCTGTTATGTCATTAATACCCATGTCCATCCCGACCATATATTGGGCAATGCTGCGTTTAAAGCCGATAATCCCAAATTTATAGGTCATGAAAAACTACCGGCCGCCATGGCCAGTCGAAAACAACATTTTGCCAAACAGTTCTCTGAGATTCTCGGAGAGGCTTATCAGGGTACTGAATTTATCGAGGCAGACAACCTGGTCAGTATCGGCAAACCACTGCGTATTGATTTAGGTAATCGCCCATTGTTATTAACCGCATACACCACGGCACATACCGATCATGATTTAACGGTTTACGATGTTAAGACCAGTACTTTATGGACCGGCGATCTGTTATTTGTTGAGCGCATACCGGCATTGGATGGCAGTATCAATGGCTGGATTGATGCCATCAATACGCTGACAGAACTTGATGCGGAGATGATTATTCCCGGTCATGGACCGGCTTTTGATGGTCAGAAATCCGAGGCATGGCAAAATTTACTTCGTTATCTGACCACCATTCGCGAAGAAATAAGATTTATCATTAATGATATGGGAACCATTGAAGAAGCCATCGCCGCCGTAGGAACACAAGAAGCTGAAAAATGGAAACTTTTTGAAGAATATCATCGTCGAAATGTTACCGCTGCATTCGTAGAATTAGAGTGGGAATAATAATAACCGGGAGAGAGAAAATGATGGGGCGAAATTCAATTTTTCTGGGCATGTTCATCATGCTCATCAGTCATAGCTTTACAGCTCATTCAGCCACGGCTGATGAAGATATCTGGGCAGGACTAAAACAAACCTATTTTGGGGATCGTGAAATTCGTGAGAATGCGGACGACCTGTTGGTTCTTGAAGCACCGACACGAGCCGAGGATGCGGCAATAGTTCCAATCAGCGTCAAGTCACTCCAACCACAAACCAGTGAAAGATATATTAAGAATATCCATATCATCATTGATAAAAACCCCATGCCGTATTCGGCCAATTTTCACCTGTCACCATCGCTTGGTGAAATTGACATAGCCACTCGCGTGAGGATTGATCAATACACTGATATGCGTGCCATCGCAGAGATGAATGACGGTTCCCTGCATATGGTTTCACGTTATGTGAAAGCTTCCGGCGGTTGCAGTGCACCAGCGGGCAAGGATATGGAAGCCGCTATGGCTCGTCTTGGCAAAATGCAGATTCGTATGCGTGATGCCAATATTGGTGAAACCACTCAAGCACAGGTTGTTGTAAGTCATCCGAACAATAGCGGCTTACAGTTTGATCAAAAGACTCGCGGCTATATCCCGCCACACTATGTGAAAGAAATCATCATAAATTTTGCAGACGAAAATTTGATTAAACTTGAGGCTGGTATATCTATCAGCGAAGATCCAAGCGTTCGCTTTAACTTCACTCCGCAAAAACACGGTGTATTAAAAGCCATGGTTAATGACAGTAAAGATATGACTTACAGCATGGATAAACAGATTTGACTCAGATTAGAGCCGAAATAAAAAAGGCCGTTTAACGGCCTTTTTTTTTGAATAAAAATGTATACCAGAAATTACTGAATACGGCATTCTTTATAGGCTGATGAAGAGACTTCTTCGTATTGTTTTATGCCGCCTTTTAATTCTTTATGATCACGAAACTGTGCGCCTTTATCTGCTGGCATATTGCGATACATATAAGCTGTACTGATGTCTTCGAAATCAGTCTGAGTAAATGCTTCATCAAGCTTATCAACCACACATGAACATTTGTGCACACCTTCATATATATTTAATTTTGTATTAGCCTGCATGCAATCGTTAACGTATTGCACTTTGGTGACTGTTGAAAAATCCATTTTGTCATCTGCCATAGCAGTGGCACTTAACATGGTGATGCTGGCAAAAAGGACTGTCAGACTGCTTTTCTTCATTCTCTACTCCAAATATTTTAATTATGGTTCCGCTATGACTCAGAACTTGCAAGACAAGTTCCTGCAGAAAAAAAGGATATTGCCACTTAAGCAGGTTACCATTCAAGCATTTTTAATGAATGCCCCAGGCAGTTAAATTTCCTCAGTCAAGCAACTTAGGGTAAAATTCAGAGTTTATTTATCCGCGTAAAACCATGCGCATCGCAGGAGAACATAATGAAAAAAATACTGCTTCATCTCGATACAGATGCCGTTGCAAGCACTTTTGACCAAGCCGTTGCCTATGATTCCGGGGTCGACAATATTATCGCTCATGGTGGAGCAACCCGTGATAATGTCACCGCCCATGTGCATGGTATGATTTTTACGCGTGGCGGAAAAAACCTTAAAAACAGCGCAATATTCATAGGTGGGTCCAATGTAGCAGCCAGTGAACTGGTAGGAGAAGCCGTAAAAAAAGCATTCTTCGGCCCTGTTCGTGTCTCGGTAATGCAGGATCCAAATGGCTCTAATACAACTGCCGCAGCCATTGCCCGTAAAGTGATGACAAACTATGACATCACGGGCAAAAATGTCGTGATTATGGGTGCAGGCCCCGTTGGTCAACGTACTGCACTGTATTTATTAAAAGAAGGCGCCGCTAAAGTAGTACTAACCTGCCGTAGTATGGCTCGCAGCAAGTCGACAGTTGATCATATGAAAAAGGCTTATGGCGTTGACGTCATCCCAGGTGAAACACGTAGCGACGAAGCAGTTGCAGCCTTACTCAAAGATGCCCATGTCGCTATAGCAGCAGGGCCAGCGGGTGTTTGTATCGTGCCTGAAATCACCTGGTCTGCCAGCAAAACCCTGGAAGTCATTGCTGACGTGAATGCGGTACCGCCACTGGGTGTTGAAGGCATGGAAGTGATGGATAACGGCACGGAAAAACAAGGTGTGCGTTTCTACGGTGCGATCGCCATTGGCAATTTCAAAATGAAAGTGCATCGTGGTGCGGTAGCCTCCCTGTTTGACAGCAATGATTTATTTCTGGATGAAACCACTATTTACGATATTGCCTGCAAAATTGATAACGCTTAGTGATAAGAATGCAACAACCGGTATCACCTGTCCGATTAAAAACAATTAACGTACAGGCGCCGGCAAGACTCCACCTTGGATTTCTGGACCTGAATGGTGGCTTAGGCCGCCATTTTGGCAGCATTGGCTTAGCAGTAAACAGCCACCACACCAGGCTAAGCCTGAGTGACACAGATAGCCAGCAACCAGCGGGCATCTCGATTTCTGATTCAGTCCAGCACAAGATCTCGAATTTGATAAATCAGTTTTATCTCTCTTTGGGAACACATATCCCGACCAGTTCAAGACGAACAAGTGTCACGGTTCACTCCCTGATTCCAGAACATGCCGGCCTGGGGTCGGGAACTCAACTCGCGCTGGTCATCGGTCGGTTACTGGCAACTTACCATCAGCTCGATATCCCAACGCCAAAAATTGCTGAGGCACTGGACCGGGGAAAACGCTCAGGCATTGGTATCAGTACTTTTGATAGTGGCGGATTTGTTGTTGATGCTGGTTTAGGGGCTAATTCACTGACTCCTGCCCGATTATTTCAGCAAGCCTTCCCATCTCAATGGCGGCTGGTGATGCTAATGGATAAAAATCATCAGGGAATTCATGGTCAGACAGAAATCCAGGCATTCCGGACGCTTCCAAAATTTCCTTTGAACCATAGTCAACACATTTGCCATCTGACCTTAATGCAGCTATTACCTGCGTTAATTGAGCAGGATATTGAGTTGTTCGGTAGCGCAGTTACTGAGATTCAGGCATTAATAGGACAACATTTTGCCCCGGCACAAGGTGGCCAATACACCAGCAAACCAATAGCAACGTTATTACAACATGCAAAAGCAATGGGGTTTACCGGCATGGCACAAAGTTCATGGGGCCCAACAGCTTGTATATTTACTGAGAGCCAAACTCAGGCAGATCTCCTGATAGCCAGACTACGGGGCATGATTGACTCTAATCTACCGTTGCAGGATATTGAATTACTGAGTGCTGCTGGTGTAAATCAGGGTGCTGACATTACAATCGATAACCAGACTTTACATTTTAATAAAACAGTGAGGGATTAACATGTCCAAACGTTCCATCATTCATATGATTAACCCAATGAAACAAAACAGTCCGTTTGATATCAATATGGCATTGGATGCCGGTTACGATATTCTGATGCCTTACAATAATGTTGAATTGAATGAAGTTGCCGGTTTGACTCAAGACGCTATTTTTTCCCGTGGTCCGGCTGGCGTAAAAAAAACGGGCATGTTTATCGGTGGCAGGGATATAGGCCTGGCAATGGATATGTTGGATGCCGCGAAGTCAGCCATGGTTCCTCCTTTTGAAATTCCGGTATTTGCTGATCCCAGCGGTGCATTTACGACAGCAGCAGCGCTGGTTGCCTGCGTCGAACGCGAATTGAAGAAACATTTCGATCAAGATTATAAAGGCTGCAAGGCAGTCGTATTTGGTGGTACAGGTCCGGTGGGGCTGGCTACAGCCGTTATTGCGGCACTGCAAGGTGCTGAAACAACCATTGTTGATCATTTTTCATTAGATACTGCCTTACAATTTTCTGACGAAGCGCGTAAACGTTATGGCGTTAATTTAAGAGCAACGACTGCGGCATCTGATGCGGATAAGGCCCGTCTGTTAAGTGATGCCGATGTGGTTTTCTGTACAGCAAAAGCCGGCGTACAGGTTTTGAATGCTTCTGTACTTGGCGATGCCAAAAAGCTCAAAGTCGCTGGCGATGTGAATGCCGTTTCACCCTTAGGTATTGAAGGTGTTGAGCTGATGCATAACGGTGAACCGCTAAAGTTTGCCCCACAATGCCCTGATGCTGTTGGCATCGGTGCGCTGGCTGTAGGCAACGTGAAATATAAACTGCAACAGGCCTTGCTCAGAGAAACACTGGAAAGTGATGTGCCTGTTTATCTGGATTTCCGTAATGCCTTTGAAGGTGCCCGTAAACTGGTCTGAATACAATTGTCATCAAACAGGACATGGCTGATCATCCAAAACTCCTGTTAATTCTCGCTCAAAGTGGAAGAATGCTGGCGCAATCAGCTTCACGGGAAGGTTACATCGTCCGTGTTGCTGACTGCTATGCAGACACTGATACTCTTCGGGTCGCTGATAAATATCTCAAGCTCCCTCCCCTCGACAAAATACTTAACGATGAGTGGCGGCAAACCATTATGACATTAAGTGATGGTCAGGCTTGTTCATTAATTTGCGGTACAGGCATCGAACGCTTCTATCCGCTACTGTCCCAATTACCCTCTCATATCAAATTTGCCGGTATTTCAATAAACAGTTTCAGTCAACTTTGTGAACCGGTAAATTGGATAGCCTTACTTGATCAACTCTCTTTCCCTCATCCGCCAACAGTATTTGATAACAACCAGAGCTTTAAAGGTAAATGGTTAGCCAAATCTGCCGCGGCCTGGGGTGGAACCCATATTGTCGATGCCGGATCGGCTGCTGGACGATTGAACATATATTATCAGCAGTACATTGAAGGTATCAGTGCTTCTGTTGTATTTCTGGCTAACGGTATTGATTGTCAGTTGTTACTGTTCAACCAGCAATACAGTCGTGATACCCGCAAGGATGATTTTTGCCTGCAAGCGATTACCAGCGGCTTACAACTTGATTCAAAACAACAACAGTTTCTTAAGCAAATCCTACAACAACTGACACTGCGACTCGGATTATCAGGTTTGATGTCGTTGGATTTTCAGATCAGTCCCTCCGGTGAAATATTTCTGCTGGAAATCAATCCACGTCCAACTTCTTCTTGTCAGTTATTACCAGGCGACGCTCCTTTAATCGATTGGCAGCTGATGAGTTCCAAGGGTGTTATGCCGGAAATTCATGCTGAACTTCCGCCAAAAAAGCGAATCTTATGGTTTTGTTTTGCACCAGAGAACATTACGATCCCGGCTGACTTTAACTGGCCTGACTATTGTTATGATCTGCCTGCTGATGGAAGTTATATCCAAGCAGGAGGCATCATTTGCACTTTACTGCTAACTCAGGACAAAACAGAGCTGAATGATGGTCATCAGTTTGCAAATAAATTGATTGAAAATTTATCTTCGGCAGCTTGAAAACAGGCTTCGGCTTACCCATATTAAAAGCAAGTTAACCTGAGGGAATGTTAAATGAAACGAATCATGTTGTTTCTCGCCACCAATATTGCCGTACTGGCGGTTTTAAGTATAACCATGCGGTTATTGGGTATTGAGAGTCTGCTGGATGAACAGGGCTCTGACCTGAATATGACTTCATTGCTGATTTTTGCTGCGGTTATTGGCTTCAGTGGTTCATTAATTTCATTAGCTATATCCAAATGGACAGCAAAACGCCTGACCGGTGCAGAAGTGATCACTTCACCTAAAAATCCAACGGAAAAATGGCTGGTTGAAACTGTAAAGCGCCAGGCTCAACAAGCGGGAATAGGCTCGCCTGAAGTGGCCATTTATCAATCCTCTCAACCGAACGCCTTTGCCACCGGAATGAATCGTAACAACGCCCTGGTCGCGGTAAGCACTGGGCTGATGCAATCGATGACACAAGATGAAGTTGAGGCGGTTTTAGCGCATGAAGTGAGCCACGTTGCCAATGGAGACATGGTGACGATGGCATTAATTCAAGGTGTGGTAAATACATTCGTTATCTTTCTATCACGGATTATTGGTCATCTGATTGACCGTACAGTATTTAAAACGGAACGTGGTCATGGTCCGGCTTTCTGGATCACCTCGATCATCGCCGAATTGGTTCTGGGTATTCTGGCCAGCATTATTGTGATGTGGTTTAGTCGCCAAAGGGAATTTCGCGCCGATGCCGGTGCAGCCCGTTTAGTCGGTTCAGGAAAAATGATTGCTGCCTTGCAGCGGCTTGCAAAAACCTCTGAGCAACCTCTACCAGATCAACTGCATGCAATGGGAATCTCCGGTGGTCGTGGTGGCATCAGCGCCTTATTTATGACCCATCCTCCGCTTGAAAAACGCATTGAAGCTTTGCGTACAGGCCGAATCTAACCCTGTAAAAAAGGCCGGCTGCATTTAATACAGCCGGCCTTTATCCGTTCATTAATCTCTCAATCTAAAGATCTTCGTCTTCAAAGTTGTAATCCAGCTTATCTGAAGGTTTATGAATATAAAATCCCTGAGCGTAATCCACCCCCAGACGCCACAGTAGAGCCAGGCTCACAGCATCGGATACAAACTCGGCAATGCAGGGTTTTCCAGCCTGTTTTGCCATATCAATTATCGATTTAATAGCGGCCTGATTTTCAGTATCGTGCGCCATATTCTCAACAAAATTACCGTTGATCTTCAGGTAGTCCACATCCAGAACACTCAAACTATGCGAAAAGCCAATACCTGATCCAAAATGTTCTAATCCAAATTCACAGCCAATGGCCTTAAGTTTGGCAATTGTATTTTTTGTGTCTTCGATATTATCCAACGCGGCTGTTTCACTGATTTCAAATATCAAAGCCTGACCAGTTAAATTGTGTGCTGACAAGCTGACCGATAACCAGTCTACATAATCTTTATCATGTAATGTTTGTTCAGAAAGTTTAATAAAAAACCGCGTTTTCGGATATGTTTTACGGTGCTCAGAAAGCTTTTTAAGGGCCGTACGTATCACCCATTTATCAATTTCCGTCATCATCTGCAGATCAACGGCATACTGAATAAACTGTTCAGCAAGTAAGGTTTTTTCACCGTCTTGTAGTCTTAACAAAACTTCATACAGTTCTTGTTGAGGACCATGTAACCCCACAATTGGCTGAAAGTGAATACTGAATA
>NZ_DCSO01000002.1:14843-18872 GCF_002325665.1 Methylophaga sp. UBA1464 | reverse complement strand
ATACTGAATAAATCTTTCTGTAAGGCATTTTGTAACATCGACTGCCAGGCAGAAAGATCTTCTTTATCCGGTTGGGTGATTTTTTCTTCGAATCGGGCCGTTTGATTACCACCGGCATGTTGCGCCAGAGTGCAGGCCTTGTCTGCATTTTCCAATGCTGTTTGCGCGGAAGCTACATTTTCACTGACGCGTGCGATACCAATACTGCAATGTAAATCAATGATTTTACCGTTGGCATGGGATACAAATTCATCAACACTTTTCAGAAAGGCTTCAGCACGTTGGTTCACCGTACTTTCATCAGCACTCGGCACAATAATCGTAAAGATCTGGTCACCATAACGGCCAAGCTTTTCACCTTCCTGGGCAGTTTTTTGTAACTGTTCACCAACACTTTTAATTACTATGTCACTGTTAGTCAGTCCTACTAATTCTTTTATTTGCTGAAAATCATCTAACACCAGGTAAAGCAATGCTGAATCACTTTGATTTTCAGCAGCCTGATTAACCGCGTGTTGAAGCTCGTCGACAAAACGAGTACGGCTGTATACTCCAGTGAGTAAATCAAAATCACGTAATTGTTTTAATTGCTCATCATCTTCAGTAATGTCTTCACTACGTTCGCGAACAACGACCTGAGTGCAGTCTTCTCCTTCCACTTGTGCATGACTGAATTCGATATCCGCATCAAACGCATAACCATCATTTCTCAGACACTGGGCTGTCAGTATTGCCGGACTTGCATCAACTTTTTCGGTGAATTGGCGGAATACCATTTTGAATTTGGCATGATCTTCACTATCAATCAAATCCAGAATGGGCAAACCATCAATATCTTCCTGTTCTTCATAGCCAAACAGATTGAGATAAGCCCCGTTGACATATATGTGCATGCCCTCATGCATATAGGCCACAGCATCCCGTGAACTTTCCAGCAATGCACGTGAACGTTTTTCACTTTCACGTAAAGCCCGTTCATTTCGTCGCCCCAGACGCCGCATGAATAAGTTATCCAGCTCCCGTTCGGCAACAAATTTCAGGCGCTCAACATCATCTTTCAAAATGACATCCTGAACGCCCGTTCGAAATAACTCTTTTTCAGCCGCTTTATTTTCGGTTATCACAATGCAGGGGAGATCTTTGCCAAGATGTTTGATTAAGTTCACTATTTCGATGGGTGCCAGTGATGGAAGCGCATCACGGCAGATAACCAGATCCCAGCTTTGATTACTTAAACACTGTTCCAGTGCATCATACTCATCTTCTCTCCCGGCGCGGACCGCATGTCCAGCACTTCGTAAGACGTTAATGATGGCATCAGCTTCGGTCAGCGAGTCATCAACAATTAATAGCCGTAAAATACCTTCAGCTCTCGCCACGCTGTTCACCTTTATTGAATTGCACCGGTGCACTCCCTTCCAGTTGGGTCATGGTTAATGCCATCCAGTCATACACTTGCTGGTTAACGGCAGTCGCCGACAAAACCTGAGTATCAATCTTAGCGCCAATCACCATCCGGATCACGCCCGGCCGTTTCAGAAAGCCGCTTTTTGCCCAAAAACTACCGGCATTATGGGCTACCGGCACCACTGGAACCCCAGCATCTACGGCTAAACGTGCTCCCCCGATGCCAAACCGCCCAATGGTTCCGGGAGGTAAACGGGTACCCTCAGGAAATACCACCACCATGGCACCGGATTGTAACCGTTCCTTACCCTGCTCAATCACCTGATTCAGAGCTTGACGACCGGCATTACGATCAATGGCGATGGGGCGTAATGAAGCAAGTCCCCAACCAAAAAACGGAATCCACAATAATTCGCGTTTCAACACCCAGACCTGTGGTGGAAATACGGCCTGCAATGCCAGCGTTTCCCAAGCGGATTGATGTTTACATAAAACCACACAAGGTTCATTCGGTATGTTTTCTCGCCCCTCAACTTCCAGCTTAAGACCACAAATAATTTTCAGCAGCCATATATTCATCACCGCCCAGCGGCTGACTACCCAGTAGCGTTGTTTAAAAGGTAATGGCCAGATTAACACCCCTACCACTGAAAAAAGTATGGCAGTTGTCGCATAAATAATCAGAAAAATGAACGAACGGAAAGTCTGCATCAAATATCGGCTTCCAATAAGGCATCGGCAACTGCAGCCAGATTGTCATAGACCGGCACCCCTTTCGGAATACCTTTTTTAACAGTTTTTTCACCTTTTCCGGTACGCACCAGAATGGGTTTGGCACCAGCAGACTGCGCTGCCTGGATATCGCGAAGTGAGTCACCCACAGCAGGCACATGACCCAGATTAACCCTTAGGCGATGAGCCAGATCTTTAAATGCAGCATCTTTAGGTTTACGGCAATCACAATTATCATCCGGTCCATGCGGACAGAAAAAAATGGCTTCAATGCGTCCGCCAACCTGTGCCAGCATGCGCCGCATTTTGCTGTGGATACGGTTTAGTGTTTCTACATCCAGTAAACCTCTTGCGATACCGGACTGGTTCGTAATAATCACCACCCGATAACCAGCATAATTCAGTCTCGCAATGGCTTCCAGGCTGCCCTCTATAGGCTCCCATTCAGACGGTGATTTAATAAACTCATCGGAATCATGGTTTATCACACCATCACGATCAAGAATTATCAGCGACATATATGCATCCTAATTTTGTAATCGGGAAATATCCGCCACACCCAAAAACAATGCCCGTGTCTGATTTAACAGCGCCAGACGATTATGACGAATAGCTTCATCTTCTGCCATAACCATGACTTCGTCAAAAAAGGCATCAATACTGTCGCGCATGTCAGCCAGTCGACGTAATACGCCGGTGTAATCCGCGTTTTGCATCATCGGACCAACATCTGCAGAAACACGTTTTAACGTTTCAGCCAGCTGCTGCTCTGCCGTTTCTTCAAGCAAATCCGGATTCAATTGCAGATCAGCTTCATATGCCGCATTTTTGCGAAGAATATTATCAATCCGTTTATTCCCCGCCGCCAGCGCTTCAGCCTGCTCCATTTCCCGAAATGCCGATACAGCCCGCATTCGATGCATAAAGTCTAAAGGGCGTGTCGGTTGCAAAGCCAGCACAGCTTCAAATACATCACCATGATGTCCTGCATCTGCGGCATAGCCGCGTAATCGGTCAAACAGGTATTGCATCACCGGTTCAACAATGTCGGTTTCAGTCAGTTGTTGGTCGTAACTTTGTACCGACTGCTGTAACAGTTCGGCCAGATCCAGATCCAGATCATTTTCAATAATGATTCGCAATACACCAAGCGCAGCGCGACGTAAGGCAAACGGGTCCTTGGCACCTGATGGTGGTTGACCAATACCAAACAGACCACATAGGGTATCGATTTTTTCAGCCAGGCTCAGTGCCTGACCAGTTTTACCTTGTGGCAATACATCGCCAGCGAAGCGAGGCAGATACTGTTCATCCATTGCCATTGCGAGTTCTTCCTGCTCACCATCCAGGCGTGCATAAAAGCTGCCCATAATGCCTTGCAGCTCAGGAAATTCACCAACCATTTCAGTGACCAAATCGCATTTAGCCAGCATTGCTGCGCGCGCCGCCAAAGCAGTATCGCCACCAATGTTTACCGCAATAAAGCTGGCCAGTTTTGCCACACGCTGTGATTTGTCATGCACCGTCCCCAATTGTTTCTGGAATACAATAGTTTTGAGCTGCTCCTGACGATCGGCTAATGGCCGTTTCCGATCGGTATCCCAGAAAAATGCCGCATCACTTAAACGTGGCAGAATTACTCGTTCATTACCCGCAATGACCTGTGCAGGATCACGGCTTTCAATATTACAAACGGTAATAAAATAGGGCAGTAACATACCTGCAGCGTCTTCTACCGGAAAATATTTTTGATGGCCCTGCATTGAGGAAATCAATGCCTGTGATGGTAATTCCAGAAAACGCTTGTCAAATTCACCGGATAAGGCAACTGGCCACTCCACCAGCCCCGTCACTTCGTCGAGTAATTCGTCATCAATGATGGCCTGACCC
>NZ_DCSO01000002.1:11512-14787 GCF_002325665.1 Methylophaga sp. UBA1464 | reverse complement strand
CATCAATGATGGCCTGACCGCCCAGTTGCGTGGCCAGTTCACTGACCTGTCCCCGGATGGCTTCACGACGCTCTTTAAAATCCACCATGACATGGCCTTCGCTGAGCAATTGCGGTGCATAAGTCTGAGGGCTGCTGATGCGAATTGCCTGAGGATGATGAAAACGGTGGCCGTAGCTCAACTGATTGGATTGCACACCAAGCAGATTGGCAGGAATAATCTCATCACCCAGCATCAATATAAGCCAATGCACCGGCCTGACGAACTCTTCTGACAGACTTCCCCAGCGCATACGTTTGGGAATGGGCAATGCCGCCAACGCCTGTTTGACAATTTCCGGCAGTAATTCTGTAGCCGCCTGTCCAGACTGTTTTTCACGATAGACCAGCCAGGCTCCTTTATCAGTTTCCAGTGTCTCCAGTGCATCAACCTCAACGCCACAGGAACGGGCAAAACCCTGTAAGGCTTTAGTCGGGTTGCCATCTTCATCAAAACCAGCGGTGACCGCAGGACCACGCTTTTCGACATTACGATCAGCCTGATGGGTTTGCAGTCCAGTAATCACGAGTGCCAAACGGCGTGGACTGGCATAGGCCTTCGAAGCCGAATAGCTCAGTTCTGCTGCCGCCAAACCTTTTTCGATACCTTTCAATAAAGCATCACTCAATGTCGAAAGCGCTTTGGGCGGCAATTCTTCAGTACCCAGCTCCAACAGGAAATCTCGTACATCACTCATGACTGCACCTCATCCTGTTTGCTTAACATCGGAAAACCCAAGGATTCACGTCTGTCGTAATAAGCCTGAGCGACCGCTCTGGCCAACGTTCTGACCCGCAAAATAAAGCGCTGTCTTTCAGTAACCGAAATGGCTTTACGCGCATCCAGCAAGTTAAAGGTATGTGACGCTTTCAACACCATTTCATAAGCAGGTAACGGCAAGCCCGCTGCAATCATTCTCTCACTCTCTTTTTCACAGGTATCGAACTGCTGAAACAGATGTTCGGTATTGGCATGTTCAAAGTTGTAGGTCGACATTTCGACTTCGTTTTGATGGAACACATCACCATAAGTCACTTTACCTAACGGACCGTCAGCCCAGACCAGATCATAGACACTGGCTACACCTTGCAGATACATGGCGATGCGTTCCAGGCCATAAGTAATTTCCCCGCTGACCGGTTTGCATTCCAACCCGCCAACCTGCTGAAAGTAGGTGAACTGTGTTACTTCCATACCGTTTAACCAGACTTCCCAGCCCAGCCCCCAGGCCCCTAATGTCGGTGATTCCCAGTTATCTTCCACAAAGCGAATATCGTGAATACTGGTATCAATCCCCAGCATTCTCAGCGATCCAAGATACAGTTCCTGAATATTTAATGGTGACGGTTTGATCAGTACCTGAAACTGATAATAGTGCTGCAAGCGATTGGGATTATCGCCATAACGGCCATCCGTCGGACGACGCGAGGGCTGCACATAAGCCGCACTCCATGGCTCCGGACCGATAGCCCGTAAAAACGTTGCCGGATGGAATGTGCCTGCACCTACTTCCATATCGTAGGGCTGCAGTAATACACAGCCTTGTTCCGCCCAGTATTGTTGCAGGCGCAGGATCAGTTCCTGAAAGGTTTTTGGCGTGGCCGCCACAGTTGCCGCAGAATCACTCATTGAGAAAATTGTCTTCACATCACTAAAAATGCACTGATTATAGCGAATAAAGCAGTGGCTTGTAGAGACAACTCGGTAATGAATTGATGGCCTTGCCAAGTTGACATGTGCGACTGTCACCGCAAAGAAACAGATACGGTACAATGCAGCCACCCATTAATCGTTAAAGAGCATAATTATGTCGCGACTTATCGGCATCGTGATGGACCCCATTTCGGCCATCAATATCAAAAAAGACAGCAGTTTTGCGATGCTTCTGGCGGCTCAGGCCAAAGGTTGGAAGCTCCAGTATATGGAACAACAGGATCTTTATCTGAGCCAGGGCAAAGTCATGGCCAGCATGCGGGATTTGCAGGTCAATGATGATGCTGAAAACTGGTATCAATTAGGCGAGCCGAAAACACGTCGGCTGAGTGAACTTGACGCGATTCTGATGCGCAAGGACCCGCCATTTGACATGGAATATATCTATAGCACTTACCTGCTTGAACAGGCCCAGTCAGAAGGTGTATTGGTAGTCAACCCACCACAAAGCCTTCGGGATGCCAATGAGAAACTGTTTACCGCCTGGTTCCCCCAATGTTGCCCCCCCACTCTGGTCACTCGCAAAAAATCACTGATGCGTGAGTTTCAGCAACAACACGGCGATATTATTATCAAACCGCTTGACGGCATGGGCGGTGCTTCAATTTTTAAAGTCAGTCAGGACGATCCGAATTTTTCGGTGATTGTTGAAACATTGACTGAGTTAGGTAAAAAATCGGTGATGGTGCAGCAATACCTGCCAGCAATTAAAGACGGTGATAAACGCATTTTGCTGATCAATGGTGAGCCGGTGCCCTATGCCCTGGCCCGCATCCCGGCAGCCGGAGAAACCCGCGGAAACCTGGCAGCAGGTGGTCGCGGAGAAGGTCGCCCGCTGACTGAAAGAGACCACTGGATTTGCCAGCAAGTCGGACCGAAATTACGCGAAAAAGGCCTGTTATTTGTCGGTTTGGATGTGATTGGTGATTACCTTACCGAAATTAATGTCACCAGTCCGACCTGTATCCGTGAGCTTGATCGGCAGTTCAATCTGAATATTGCCGGTGATTTAATGAATTGTATTGAGGCCCATTTATGAAGACTGTTGTACACAGCCTTTTATTATTAATTGGTTTAGCTTTATTGAGTGCTTGTGGAGATAGCGATCGGGCGTTACAAGCCAAGTTTTATGCGTTTGGAACCGAAATTGACGTCAGTCTATATGGCGTTGATGAAGAAACAGCGTCTAAAACCATAGACACACTTGAGCAGTCTTTTTCAGAGGTAAATGATCTGTGGCACGCCTGGCAACCCAGTGTGTTAACCAAAATCAATGAAGCAATTACTGCCGGGGAATCCATTGAAGTCGATGACAACGTGGCCAAAGTTATCCTTCTTGCACAGAAACTGGCCGGTGAAAGTGGTCAGTTATTCAACCCGGCAGCCGGCAATCTGTTTCAGCTATGGGGTTACGAACAGGATAACTGGTTTGAATCCCGTCCACCACCATCACAAAAGGATATTGATGCATGGCTTGCAGATAGTCCGACGATGGAAGATATTGTGATTGAAAATGGTGTTTT
>NZ_DCSO01000002.1:10472-11415 GCF_002325665.1 Methylophaga sp. UBA1464 | reverse complement strand
AGGCTTCGGTGGTTTTGCCAAAGGTTATGCCGTAGATAACGCCATAGCTGTATTAAAACAGCAAGGCATCGAAAATGCCGTCATCAATATCGGCGGCGATTTACGCGCCATAGGGTCGCATGGTGAACGTCCCTGGATTATTGGTATTCGACATCCAAGGCATGACCGGGTATTGGCTTCTGTAGCGGTGAGTGGTGATGAAAGTGTTTTCAGTTCCGGAGATTACGAACGCTTTTTCACCTATGAAGGTAAACGTTACCCGCATATTCTGGATCCTCGTAACGGATATCCTGCTGATCAAGCCATGTCTTCAACCGTGATTCACGAAAATGCCTCAATGGCGGACGCTGCGGCCACCGCTATTTTTGTTGCCGGCAGCGACTGGCCAACCATCGCTGCTGAAATGGGAATTGATATGGTAATGTTAGTGACTGAAGATGGCGAAGTCGAAATGAGTCCTTCGATGCAAAAGCGTGTCAGATTAACCGGACATGATCGTGACCCTGTGATTCGTGAAATCCCGCAAGAGTAAGTGAATGATTAGCACTTCGAGCGCCACTGATCGTATGATTCTGACCCTTATCGGGTCGGTCATTCTGCATGCGATAGTGGTGTTTGCTATCAGCTTTAATGTGACGTCTCCACCAACCAATGCCCCGGTAAATCAACTTGATATTACCCTGGTGAAACAACAAACTGAGCAGGCTCCGGAAGAGCCCAGCTATTTAGCTCAAGTCACCAATGAAGGCGGCGGGGAAACAGAAGAAAAATCGCCAGAACCGACACCGGATATGTCGGTACCCATTGCTGAAGAACCTCCAGCAGCTATAGCACCTTTGCCTGCTCCAATCACAGAACGGGATCCTGTTCCGGTTGAATCCGTGACTCCAGAACCCGTTCTGGATGAAACCCCAACAGCAGAAGAGTTGCCTGCCGTGGTTGA
>NZ_DCSO01000002.1:7649-10356 GCF_002325665.1 Methylophaga sp. UBA1464 | reverse complement strand
AGTTGCCTGCCGTGGTTGAGGCAGCCCCAGAACCACCTGTGGTTGAGCCACCTGCCGAGCCAGTTGAGTCCAAACCAGAGCCTGAAACCGCCAGTAAGAAAATCACTGCTGAAAACGCAGAGCGTAAAGTCGAAACCAGTGAAATTAAGACGGATGATATTGTCGATGCACCGGAGGAAACAGAAGCCCTCCAACCAACCGTTTCCGGCGCAGAATTGATTGCGCGGGCAAGAACCGAAATCGGTTCGCTGCAAAACACACTGAACAATAACAGCAAAGCCCTGAGTGAAACACCGAAAAAACGCCGCATTTCGGCAGCCACTAAAGAATATTCTGCTGCGGCCTATATGCGGGCGTGGGCAATGAAAGTCGAGCGCATCGGCAATATGAATTACCCTCAGGAAGCCAAAGATAAGGGTGTTAACGGCAGCTTGATGTTATCCGTTGATATTAAACCAGATGGCAGCGTGCCTCCCGATGGAATTGTCGTGTCACGCTCTTCCGGGCATAAAGTACTGGATGATGCGGCGGTGCGCATTGTTCGCTTGGGTGCGCCCTATGCTGCCATCCCTGAGGATGTTCTACAGGGCAGTGATATGTTAACCATTATCCGTACCTGGAAATTTGAAAGCGCCCGCGGCATGTCGGCCCGTTAAGCAGTATTATTTACTTTGGTTTTGCTGATAGAGCTGATAGCCCGTCTCTGCTTTACTGCTGTTTTTATAGGTCAGACTCAGTTCTTCTCTCAACCTTTCGGCAATTTGCCGTAACACTTCAAGCGCCCCATGACGTAACTCAAGCTCAATTTCGTGGATGACAGCCGTGTTGTCAGCTGAACCCGCCTCACCAAAATCATATGCCAGTTCTATCAGCGTATCCTGCGGTGCTTCCAGCAAATACACATCACGTTGAAACTCGGTATAAAACAGACACGTTAATTGTCTCCAGCTGCCACTGTCATCAACAATCGGTGCTAATGGCGTCTGCCGCAATAATGGTAGATCAAACTCGCTATTCATGATGGGATGTTCCCACTCTTCACGCTGATGCAAGCCATCTTTGACCTGGCCACTGCTCTTTACCGTTTGCACCCACTGATCACCAATTTGCCGCATACGTAAAGCAATACTGCGATTTTTCAGCTTTAACTCTGGTGTATCAAAATATTCGGTACGCAAATGCAGCTGCTGCTGTTCCGTGGTGATGGCCTGCAACCAGTCAAGCTCTGACAGATCCAGCTTGTCAGAGCCTGCAACGGCTAATTTGATTTCCTGTTCAAGACTCATGTCAGTAAAGGCTTTAAATAATGGCCGGTATGTGAATTCGGATATTCAGCAATTTGTTCTGGCGTGCCGACCGCAATCACTTCGCCGCCTCCCGCACCACCTTCAGGCCCCATATCAATTACCCAATCCGCGGTTTTCACCACATCCAGATTATGCTCAATCACTACGATAGTGTTGCCACGATCACGCAAATGATGCAGCACTTTCAGCAGCTGCTCAATATCATAAAAATGCAAGCCTGTAGTTGGCTCGTCCAGGATATAAAGCGTTTTACCGGTATCCCGTTTGGAGAGTTCTTTTGCCAGTTTGACCCGTTGCGCTTCACCGCCGGAAAGCGTCGTGGCATTTTGTCCCAGCTTGATATATGTCAAGCCAACATCAATCAGGGTTTGCAGTTTTTTCGCAACCACCGGGATATTTTCGAAAAACACATTGGCGTCTTCAATGGTCATATCCAGCACTTCAGTAATGGTCTTGCCTTTGTAGCGAATATCCAGGGTTTCGCGATTATAGCGCTTGCCTTTACAGACATCACACGGCACATAGATATCCGGTAAAAAGTGCATTTCCACTTTAATAAGACCATCACCCTGACAGGCTTCACAGCGGCCGCCTTTGACATTAAAACTGAAACGCCCCGGGCCGTAACCCCGGGCCCGAGCTTCCTGAGTCCCAGCAAATAATTCACGAATCGGGGTAAATAAGCCGGTATAGGTGGCAGGGTTGGAGCGTGGCGTGCGACCAATGGGACTTTGATTAATCGCCACCACTTTATCCAGCTGTTCCAAGCCCAGAATTTCCGTATGCGGAGCCGGTTCATCGGAAGCACCGTTGAGGGTTTTGGATGTCAGTTTCAGCAATGTTTCATTGATCAATGTGGATTTACCAGACCCTGATACACCGGTGACACAGGTCATCAAACCAATCGGAATATCCACATCCACATGTTTCAGATTATTGCCGCAGGCACCACGAAGACCAATCGCCTTACCGGCATGATAAGCTTCTCGCTTAACTGGTATCTCAATTTTGCGCCGCCCTGACAGGTATTGGCCGGTAAGCGAATGCTCACTTTTCATAATATCCTGAGGTGTCCCACGGGCCACAATTTCACCACCGTGTACACCGGCGCCCGGCCCGATATCCAGCACATAATCAGCACTGCGGATCGCATCCTCATCATGCTCAACTACGATTACCGTATTACCCAGATCGCGTAATCGGGTCAGCGTTGCCAGCAAACGATCATTATCACGCTGATGCAAACCAATGGAAGGTTCATCAAGTATGTACATCACCCCCACCAGACCTGCGCCAATCTGACTTGCAAGACGAATACGCTGGGCTTCACCACCAGATAAGGTATCCGCACTACGCGCCAAAGACAGGTAATCCAGTCCGACATTCACCAGAAAGCTAAT
>NZ_DCSO01000002.1:3128-7594 GCF_002325665.1 Methylophaga sp. UBA1464 | reverse complement strand
TCACCAGAAAGCTAAGGCGTGCACTGATCTCACTGACGATCTTACTGGCGATCTCGCCACGTTTGCCGGGCAATTGTAATTCCTGGAAAAACTGAGTGGCCTCGCCTATCGGCATTGCCGTTATCGCCGGTAAATTGGTTTCGTTGATAAAGACATTACGTGAGGCTTCTCTTAATCGGGTGCCATGACAATCCGGACAGGCTCTGATGGAGTGAAATTTCGCCAGTTCATCACGCACACTGCCGGATTCGGTTTCATGATAGCGACGTTGCAGATTCGGAATAATGCCTTCAAAGGCATGTTTACGGGTCACCCGTTTGCCGCGGTCGCTGATATAACTGAAATCAATATCAGTGCGACCGCTGCCATACAAAATGACCTGGCGGACATTTTCCGGTAATGAATCAAACGCCGCATCAATATCAAACTGATAATGCTTCGCCAGAGACAGAATCATCTGGTAATAATAAGCATTACGACGATCCCAGCCTCTAATCGCGCCGGCCGCCAGGCTCAGTTCAGGGTGTGCAACGACGCGGGAAGGATCGACAAACTGTTTTATTCCCAGTCCATCACAGGTAGGGCAGGCTCCAGCCGGGTTATTAAACGAAAACATGCGTGGTTCAAGTTCGGCAATCGAATAACCACATTCGGAACAGGCAAAGCGTGCGGAAAACAGGGTTTGATCGGAGTCATCATCCATTGATACGACTTTAGCCACACCGTCCGCCAGCTTTAAAGCGGTTTCAAATGATTCAGCCAGACGCTGCTGAATATCTTCCCGTACCTTAAATCGGTCTACCACAGCTTCAATAGTATGTTTTTTGCGTAACTCCAGCTCTGGTGGCTGTTCCAGTTCAACCACTTCGCCGTTGACTCTTGCACGCACAAAACCTTGTGCTCGCAAACCTTCAAATACCGATAAATGTTCGCCCTTGCGATCCTGAATGACCGGAGCCAACAACATTAACCGTTTGCCTTCCGGCATCGCTAATACGGTATCCACCATCTGGCTGACTGTCTGCGCTTCCAAAGGCAGATGATGGGTCGGACAGCGTGGCTCACCGGCTCGCGCCAGTAATAATCTCAGATAATCATAGATTTCAGTAATCGTACCGACGGTAGAGCGCGGATTATGCGATGTCGATTTTTGTTCAATGGAAATGGCTGGAGAAAGTCCCTCAATATGATCAACATCGGGCTTTTCCATCATCGATAAAAACTGTCTGGCATAGGCCGATAGTGATTCCACATAACGGCGCTGCCCTTCTGCATACAAGGTGTCAAAAGCCAGTGACGATTTGCCTGATCCGGACAAGCCGGTAATGACAATCAGCGCATCTCTGGGCAGGTCCAGATCAATATTTTTCAGGTTGTGCGTACGGGCGCCGCGGATACTGATTTTTTTCATGCCTGTTCCGTAGTAAAATCCAACGGATCAATATACTCTGTCACCCTATCATGACGCAAAAGCAAGCCACATCTGACGCACTCAGTGCGCTGGAGAAACGAACTATTTCCGGTTTATCACTCATATTCGCCCTGCGAATGCTCGGGTTATTTATGATTTTGCCGGTATTTTCGCTCTCCGCTCAACAGTATTCACACAGCACGCCGCTATTAATCGGTCTGGCCATCGGTGCCTACGGTTTAACGCAGGCTGTATTACAAATTCCGTTTGGCATGCTTTCCGATCGAATTGGTCGTAAGAAGGTCATTTATCTGGGGTTAATTTTATTTGCTTTTGGCAGTTTATTGGCCGCGATGGCAGATTCTATTTATACCGTGATTCTTGGGCGTTTATTGCAAGGCAGTGGCGCGATTGCTGCGGTGGTAATGGCCTTAACGGCTGACCTGACTCGCGACCAGCATCGCACCAAAGCCATGGCAGCTATTGGCATCAGCATTGGCCTGTCATTTTCTGTGGCATTGGCTGGTGGTGCCGCATTGGAAAGCTGGATTGGACTGGATGGTATCTTCTGGGCCACCGCATTAATGGCGGTTTTCGGCATGATCATCTTGCATTGGTGGGTGCCCACTCCATTTAAGCATAAGCAACATCAGGATATGAAACCTGCCCGCGCACAGATTGGTGAGGTATTGGCAAATACTTCTATTATGCGACTGGTCATCAGTATTCTGGTGCTGCATTTATTACTGACCTTAAGCTTTTTTGCCTTGCCGATTGCCTTGCAGGATTTTGCTTGCGTGGCCAAAGCTGATTTAGCCCTCACCTATTTGCCAGTGTTGCTACTGGCATTTATCACGATGGTGCCGTTTATTCTGCTGGCCGAAAAACAACGCAAAATGAAAATGGTCTTTACCGGCGCAATCGCCGTATTGGCCATTGCCCAGGTCGGTTGGGCATTGCTGCCAAGCTCGTTAGCCATATTGATGGTGTGCTTGTGGTTATTTTTTACCGCCTTTAATATTCTTGAAGCCAGCCTGCCTTCGATGATGTCCAAGCTCAGTCCCATTAGAAATAAAGGCACTGCAATGGGCATCTATTCCAGCGCGCAATTTATCGGTGCATTTCTCGGCGGCATTCTGGGGGGAATCATTTACAGTGTTGGTGATATCAGCTGGATTTTCTGGTCCGCCGGGTTGATCAGTGCTGTTTGGCTGATATTTATGCTACCCATGCAAGCGCCAAAACATTACAGTAGCCGCATTATTCCGTTAAATGAAGTGACAGCCGAGACGGCTGATGAATTTGCAGAACGGCTGAATGCGATTAAAGGCGTGGTAGAGATAGTTATCGTGCTAGAAGAGAGGCTTGCTTACGTCAAATATCTCGCCGATGATGTCGATTTGCATGAACTCGAAGCATGTCTGATTTATGCGTAAAATGAACAAATATTTGAATTAAAAAAGGAATTCACCATGTCAGTAAACAAAGTTATTCTGGTTGGCAGACTCGGAGTCGATCCTGAAAGCCGGGCTTTTCCTAATGGTGGCTCGATCTGTAATTTACGGATTGCCACCTCAGAAAGCTGGCGTGACAAACAAACCGGTGAACGCCAGGAACGTACGGAATGGCATCGCGTGGTGTTACGCAACAAACTGGGTGAAATTGCTCAGCAATATCTGCGTAAAGGCTCACAAGTTTATATAGAAGGCCGTATTCAAACCCGTAAGTGGCAAAATCAGCAAGGTCAGGATCAATACACCACTGAAATTGTCGGTAATGAAATGACCATGCTGGACAGCAAAGGTGCCGGCGGCGGAAGCAGTGATAATCAGGATTACAATCAAGGCCGACCATCTCAACCCGCAGCAAAAAGTAACTACAACAATCCGCAACCTGCCTCAGCTTCTGCAGGCCCGGATTATGGTTCAGGTGGTGAAGCCGATTATTATGATGACGATATTCCATTTTGATCGAGTAAGATATTTATACCAAAGCCCCTGACACAGGGGCTTTTTTGTTTCGTTTGGTAGATTTTTTTACATTGATTCCCAAACTCAACAGTGGGAGTATGTCTGCTTGCCTTTTTTATCAATAGAAGTCTATGAACAAAATTCAACACACCACGATTCGTCCATTACGAACATTAAATCTGCTGTCTCAGGAAGAAATCCAACGTATCAGTAACACCAGCGAAGATCTGCATCGATTATTTCGCGATTGCGCTTTGGCGATTCTAAATACCGACAGTCATCAGGATGATGCTGAGCAGATCTTTCATACCTTTGCCGACTTTGATATCAAACTGGTGCCGCAATCGCGTGGTGTGGTGCTGGAAATCAAAAATGCACCGGCACAGTCTTTTGTTGACGACAAGATTATTCGTGGCATTCAGGAGCATTTATCTTCGGCACTGCGCGATATTATCTATACCGACTTCAAAATTCTCGCTCGGCAAACCTCGCCAACCTCTGAGCAGATAACGGATAGCGTATTTATGATTCTGCGCAATGCCGATGCTATCAAGCCGAATATGACACCGAATCTGGTGGTGTGCTGGGGTGGTCATTCCATTCCACGAGAAGAATATGATTACGCCAAACATGTGGGCTATGAATTAGGTCTGCGTAATCTGGATATCATTACCGGCTGTGGTATTGGTGCGATGAAAGGTCCGATGAAAGGCGCAGCTGTTGGCCATGCCAAGCAGCAAATCAAAACCGGCCGTTATATCGGTATCAGTGAACCGGGCATTATTGCTTCTGAATCGCCAAATGCGATTGTTAATGAACTGGTGATAATGCCGGATATTGAAAAACGGCTGGAAGCATTTGTGCGTCTGGGTCACAGTTTTATTGTGTTTCCAGGTGGCGTGNNGCTGCATCCGGAAAACAAACAAGGCATACCCTTAGTGTTTGCCGGCCCTGAGTCCTGTCGCGACTATTTTGATACGCTGGATAAATTCCTGCGCCGCTGTCTGGGTGATGAGATTGCCGAGCTTTATCAAATTGTCATTGGCGAGCCGGAAACAGTGGGACAGACCATCCGTGATTCGGTT
>NZ_DCSO01000002.1:424-2978 GCF_002325665.1 Methylophaga sp. UBA1464 | reverse complement strand
CTACTACTTTAACTGGCAACTGCATATCGATCCGATGTTGCAACAGCCATTTATTCCCACTCATGAAAACATGGCTTCTTTGCGTCTGTATTCAGACATGCCAAAGCATGAGCTAGCCAGTAATTTACGTTCGGCTTTTTCCGGTATTGTCGCCGGTAATGTCAAAGCCTTTGGTATTCGTGAAGTGGCCAAACATGGTCCGTATGTTATTAACGGTGAACCGGAACTGCTACGCGCCATTGATGATCTGTTACGCAAATTTGTCCGCGAAAAACGTATGAAACTGGGGCAGGACGAAAATGCCTACAAACCTTGTTATAAGCTGCTGGATTAACCCAGCAGTTTAGTCCTCGTCATGCAGGTGAAATACTTTATTCATCACCTGCCATTTGCCATCAATTTTTAACAAATTGAAAAAATCGGTAAAACGATGACCGGTCCAGTTATCTGACTCCAAACGTACACTGGCGGCATTACCGACCACATCAATATGCGTAATCGTTGATTTCATCTCTTTGGCCGGACCATTTTCATCATTCCAGTCATACAAACCCTGAATGGGGCCGGCAAATAAATCCGGACCAACATAACCGTAGATGGTGGCATCCTGATGGAAAGCCGGTTTCATCAGCTCACCACGGCCCGAAACGGCACCATCAATATAGTGCTGTATCAGCTTGGTAATGGCAGCGTAATCACTGATTGAAGTCGCGGTATTAGACATAGAAATCTCCTTGCTGTGTATGGATAAAGCCAACATAACATAAATATTTCGGGGAAATTTCCCGCGATAAAACACCCAAAACTGTTATCTGGAAATGATTTTAAGCTGCATCACATAAATCAATTCACAGGCATTGGCACCGGTATCCTCACGGCTGAGCGAGCTGCGCCAGCGCCAGCCATCCTCAGCATGCACATTGACCAGATAGCCCTGAAGCGTAATCAATTGTCCAGCTCGTATCTGCTTCAGCGTTCTGGCTATTTCATCGTTAGCCGGGATCAAATGCATATTGGCACTTTGCGTTTCAATATGACGGCGCGGGATTGGAAACGAGTCAACCTGCCAGAAATACCAGCGGCCGGATTGGCGGATGTTGATCTGTTTCACCACCTGCGGATCTGCCATATCTTTCCATCCTAATACCAAATCAGTAGGGGATAAATCCGCTTCACGGCCTAAGTAATAATCTTCCCGTGCCAACACACGGGCTTCCAGATGAAATTCCGCCACAGGCTGGATAAGATATTGATCAAAAGGTATTGAAGCTATGTCAGATACTTCAGTTTGCCGAGGCGTGTTTTCAACAACTCTGTTGGGCTCAACAAACTCTGTCTCAGCCGACGAACAATGACGCCAGCCGAAAAAAACTACTATTAAAATTAACAGCCAGCGCCACATAACGATGTTCAGCTAATCATCTATTCGAAAACGCCTGGCCGCCAGGAATACTAACAACAACACCGGCACTCCCATGAATGCCGTCAGCAAAAAGAACTGTTCATAGCCGATACTTTCCACCATGGTCCCGGAATAACCGCCAAGTATTTTCGGCAGCAAGGTCATCAGCGAACTGAAAATAGCGTATTGCACGGCGGTAAACGAGATATTGGTCAGGCTGGACAAAAACGCAATAAATGCTGCACTCGCCAGGCCACCCGACAGGTTGTCGGCGGAAATCACGATATACAACATCACAATATCGTTGCCCATTTGTGCCAGCAACATAAACAACAGATTAGTCAGAGCGGATAACACTGCTCCTAAAAACAGAATGCGCATTACCCCGAAACGCAGTGCCAGAATCCCACCGAGGAAACCGCCGACAATGGTCATAAACAAACCAAAGGTTTTTACCACCGTGGCAATTTCCGGTTTGGTAAAGCCCATATCCTGATAAAAAATATTGGCAACAACACCCAGCACGATATCGGAGATCCGATACAGACCAATCAATAGCAGCAATAACAACGCCATCGACAGACCATAACGTTTAAAGAAATCCTGTACTGGCTCAACATAGCTGCGATGCACAATACTCTTCTGTACCCATCCCATTAAAATTAACACTCTGGCAATAATCACCGCCACCAGGGTTGCCAGCACTAACCGCACCAATTCAACACCCACTGCAGCCAATGGACCATTATGGACCCAACTGAGCATCTGTAATCGTGCTTGCACCGCCCAATCACCTGTCAGGTAAAAACAGCCGATAAAACCACTAATCGACAAGGCAAAAGTCAGCATCAAACCCAGATAATCCCGCTTTCGATCATCATGAATTTTTTTATTCACTTCGGGTTCAGGGCTTAACAGCGTTGTTGCTACACCAATCAACATCAATGCCGCCATAATCAAATAGCTTTGTCGCCAGGCCAGATAATCATATTCACCCATTTCCGAGCCAAAATAACTGGCCAGCATCAACGCGCCCGCTCCGGCCATTAACATACCGATTCGATAACCGGCGATATAACTGGCGGACATTAACGCCTGTAAACGCGTATCGGCAGATTCAATACGATAAGCATCAATCACCACATCCTGCGT
>NZ_DCSO01000002.1:0-368 GCF_002325665.1 Methylophaga sp. UBA1464 | reverse complement strand
GCATCAATCACCACATCCTGCGTCGCGGCTGAAAAGCCCAGTAATACTGCGGCAATAGCCATTAATGTGAGTGAATGTGTGGCCGGATCCACCATCGCCATCAAAATAATCGACGTAATAATCATCAATTGCGATAAAAATAACCAGCTGCGCCTTCGACCTAACAGGCGATGCAAAATCGGTAATGGCAAAATATCCAGCAGCGGAGCCCAGACAAATTTGAAGGAATAACCCAGCGCCGCCCAACTGAAATAGGTGACTGCGCTGCGTTCCACACCGGCTTCCCGCAGCCATAAGCTAAGCGATGAAAAAATCAGTAATAACGGCAACCCCGCTGCAATACCGAGAAACAGCATGGTGACAACTTG
>NZ_DCSO01000117.1:18124-18983 GCF_002325665.1 Methylophaga sp. UBA1464 | reverse complement strand
CTGGAAAAACACCAGGGCAACCTGACACGGAGTGCCCTTGAGCTGGCAAAAGATTGGCGTACTGACAGAATGATGCGCCGCCTTGAAGCCTTACTAGCGGTAGCGGATGCCGATGCTTCGTTGATTATCTCTGGTAATGGCGATGTTATCGAACCGGAAAACAGCTTGATCGCTATTGGCTCTGGTGGCCCATTCGCCCAGGCAGCTGCAACAGCCTTATTACAAAATACTGACTTATCGGCTCGTGAGATTGTTGAAAAAGGCCTGAATATCGCTGCTGATATCTGCATTTACACCAATCATAACCTCACCATTGAAACATTGGATTACAACGAATAATCATGAATCAATCACTTACCCCCAAACAAATCGTTCACGAACTAGACAAACACATTATCGGTCAGCATGAAGCGAAAAAAGCCGTTGCGATAGCATTACGTAATCGTTGGCGTCGTCAGCAACTTGATGTCACATTGCAACAGGAAGTAACCCCAAAGAACATCTTGATGATTGGCCCCACTGGTGTCGGTAAAACTGAAATTGCCAGACGTCTTGCTTCTTTGGTTAATGCTCCGTTTATCAAAGTCGAGGCCACTAAATTCACGGAAGTGGGTTATGTGGGACGCGACGTTGAATCAATTATTCGCGATCTGGCTGAAAGCGCAATGAAAATGCTGCGTGAAAATGCAATCAATGAGGCAAAACCCCGTGCCTTGGACGCGGCAGAAGAACGTATTCTGGATTCGTTACTTACACCAGCTCGTGGCACTTTAACCGAAGAAGAATCCAATACTCGTCAAAAATTTCGCAAAATGCTGCGAGAAGGTAAGCTGGATGAACGGGAAGTTGAGCTGGAGTT
>NZ_DCSO01000117.1:1348-17967 GCF_002325665.1 Methylophaga sp. UBA1464 | reverse complement strand
GGAGATTATGACACCACCTGGAATGGAAGAACTTACCAGTCAGTTACAGGATATGTTCCAGAATATGGGTAACCAGCGAAAAACCACCCGTAAACTGACGGTAGCAAAAGCCATGCGCTTACTAAGCGAGGAAGAAGCAGCCAAACTGATTAACGAGGAAGACTTAAAAGCAGAAGTCATCCAGCGGGTTGAACAAACCGGCATTGTATTTCTCGATGAAATAGACAAAATCACTCATCGCGGTGAAGGTGCAGGTAGTGGCGCTGACGTTTCCCGAGCCGGTGTGCAACGTGACTTATTGCCATTGGTTGAAGGCAGCACTGTTTCCACCAAATACGGCATGCTGAAAACCGACCATATTCTGTTTATTGCTTCCGGTGCATTTCATTTAAGTAAACCATCTGATCTTATCCCCGAACTTCAGGGTCGATTACCTATTCGTGTAGAACTTAATGCACTGACAACCGATGACTTTGTCAGAATTTTAACCGAACCGGATGCCTCTCTTACTGAACAGTATTCAGCGTTGTTAGGGACTGAGTCGGTCGATTTAAGCTTTACCGCCGATGGCATAAAACGACTTGCCGAGCTGGCCTGGCAAGTCAATGAAAAGACCGAAAACATTGGAGCACGTCGTTTACACACCTTACTCGAAAGACTGCTGGAAGATATTTCCTATGAAGCTGGTGAGGAAGCAGGACAAAAATTTGTTATTGATGAAAATTATGTCAGTCAGCAACTGTCAGAGCTGGTGCAGGATGAAGACCTGTCACGATATATTCTTTAAAGGACTTTTATGAGCCAGGCATCGTTACCAAGCGAAATTCAGTTGCACAAACAGTCCAGGAAACTTGAGCTGGTCTATGGCGATCAACACTATTTACTGTCTGCCGAGTTCCTGCGCGTACACTCTCCTTCCGCTGAGGTCCAGGGTCATGGTCCCGGACAGGAAGTATTACAGGTACAAAAAGAAAATGTTGGCATCAGTAATATTGAACCGGTAGGACATTATGCTATCAAAATCTATTTTGATGATGGCCATGACAGTGGATTGTTCAGCTGGGAGTATCTTTATGAACTTTCCATGCATCAGGATGAATACTGGCAGACCTATCTGGAAAAATTGATGGCTGAAGGCTACGAACGTCAGAGTGATGCCTGAGAGGATATATGGAAGACAATAACACCACGCACTTCGGCTTTAAACAGGTTCCTACCGAGGAAAAGGCCAGACATGTCGCCGAAGTCTTTCATTCTGTCGCTGGTCGCTATGACTTGATGAATGATTTGATGTCGATGGGAATCCATCGGATTTGGAAACGCTTTACCTTGCACAATAGCAATGTGCGACCTGGTGCTAATGTTTTGGATATCGCCGGTGGCACCGGTGATTTAACAGCTCGTTTTGCCGACATGGTGGGTCCAACCGGAAAGGTAGTACTGGCAGACATCAATGCTTCCATGCTGAACGTTGGCCGCGATCGACTTACTGATTTAGGTAAAGCCGGCAATATTGAGTACGTGCAGGCCAATGCTGAAGCTTTGCCATTTCCTGACAATACTTTTGATTGCATCACCATTGCTTTTGGTCTGCGGAATGTCACCGATAAAGACAAAGCTCTTCGCTCAATGCTACGAGTACTAAAACCCGGTGGCAAATTACTGGTATTGGAATTTTCCCAACCTGCCAGCTGGTTAACACCTATCTATGATGCCTATTCGTTCAAGGTATTACCCACATTGGGCAGGTTATTTACCAATGATGCAGAAAGTTACCGCTATCTGGCTGAATCGATTCGTATGCACCCGGATCAGCCCAGTTTGAAAAAAATGATGGAAGAAGCCGGATTTGAACGAGTCGATTTTTTTAATATGTCTTCCGGTATTGTCGCGTTACATAGCGGGTATAAATTCTAGCTCATGAGTCTGTTTTTAAAGCCAATTGAAATGGCATTGAATCATGCATTGCGCTTTGATATGGAAAGCCATCAACAGCTTCAGCGTTTTGCAAAGCGAAGTATCCGTATTGATATCAGCAATCTGAATCTGGCAGTGATGGCCAGATTTACCGAAGACAACATTGTTCTGGACTCAGCCGGAGATGATATCGCTGACTTGATGATCAAAGCGGATAGCTTTGCCTTGTTGAAGCTATTAAAACAGCCAGACAGCTTGTTTTCCAATCAGATACAGATCCTCGGTGATGTTCAATTCGCCAAACAATTACAGGACTGGCAGCAACAGTTTGATTTCGACTGGGAGCAACAGCTCGCCAATATAACCGGGGATGCTCTCGCCTATCCTCTTGCTCAGGGTTTACGTCGGGGGGGTGCCTGGTTGGATGATAATCGGTCTGAGTTAGAAACCAGTGTCGCCGAGTATCTGCGAGAAGAAAGTCACTTCCTGCCCGATAAATCACAAACAGATCGGTTTCTGCAACAGGTAGACATACTCCGTGCCGATACCGATCGGCTTGAAGCCCGAATAAAAAGACTGCAAAACACCATTGAGAGAAAATCATGAAACTCGGTCAGTTCGGACGCTTATTACAAATTAATCACGTGTTGGGCCGTCATCGCCTCGACGAACTGATTCTCGCCATACATTTTTTCCGTCCCTACCGTTTTCTCAGCTGGTTTTCTCCCTATCGATGGCGCCATAAAGCCGACTTGCCCAGAGGCGAACGAATTCGGCTGGCGTTACAGGATTTAGGGCCGATATTTGTCAAGTTTGGTCAGATTCTCTCGACCCGGCGTGATTTATTGCCTGAAGATATTGCTGACTCCCTGGCAAAACTGCAGGATCAAGTTGCGCCTTTTCCCAATGATGTTGCTCTAGCGCTAATCCATGCTGCCTATGAAGAAGGCGAACCGGAACGCATTTTCAGTCATATTGATACCGAACCATTGGCCTCGGCGTCAATTGCCCAGGTGCATGCCGCGACATTGACTGATGGCAAGCAGGTTATTCTTAAATTAGTCCGTCCGGGCATTGAGAAAGTCATCCGCCGCGATGTCGACTTGCTTTATACACTTGCCGGTTTAGCTGAAAAATACTGGTCTGAAGGCAAACGTCTGCGACCACGGGAGGTTGTTGCCGAACTTGAAAAAAATCTGTTTGATGAACTGGATATGTTGCGGGAAGCAGCATCCGCTTCACAGTTGAAACGCCATTTTGCTGATGAACGGTTATTGTATGTTCCCGAAGTCTACTGGTCATTAACCAAACCAAACCTGCTGGTGCAGGAACGGGTATTTGGTGCACCAATCAGCAATATCGCGCTACTGAAACAACATAATATCAATTTGGAATTGCTCGCCACTATTGGAGTGGAAATTTTCTTTACCCAGGTATTCAGACATAGTTTCTTTCATGCTGATATGCACCCGGGCAATATTCTGGTCGACGTCAATAATCCACAATTGCCGCGTTACATTGCCATTGATTTCGGCATTATGGGCACGCTGTCACCTGACGATCAGCGTTATCTGGCCGAAAATTTTCTCGCTTTTTTTAACCATGACTACCGTCGGGTTGCCGAGCTACATATTCAGTCAGGCTGGGTTCCTGCTGAAACGCGAATGGATGAGTTTGAATCAGCTATTCGCAGCGTCTGTGAACCCATATTTGCTCGTCCGCTAAAAGAGATTTCATTTGGGCAGCTGTTGTTGAGACTGTTTCAGACCGCCCGACGTTTTAATATGCAGATCCAGCCTCAATTGGTTTTACTGCAAAAAACGTTGCTGAATATTGAAGGGCTGGGACGGGACCTGTATCCCGATCTGGATTTATGGCAAACCGCCAAACCAATTCTTGAGCAATGGATGAAAGAAAAACTGGGTTGGCAGGCGGCGGTTAAATCGTTGCAGAAAGAAGCACCAACCTGGGCTGAAACATTACCAACCTTGCCACGCATGTTGCATGATTTGACGAAACAAGCCCAGGCGGGTCAGTTACATATGCAGTTGTCATCCAAGGATTTAGATAAAATTCGTCAGGAAGTTCGGCATTCCAGTTATCGAACTGCCGCCGCAGTCAGTGGTGCAGCCCTTATTGTGGGTGCAGCGATAATTAAAGGGCTGGATGGTTATTCATCGAACATGTTGGCCGGCATGCCGGTGCTCAGCTGGATTCTGGGACTTTGGGGTGGATTAATGCTTTATTTCAGCCTGCGGCGTTCTGATTAATCAGAACAAGCCGCTGATCACGCCATTATCATCAATATCAATTCGCTCGGCAGCAGGAATCTTTGGCAAACCAGGCATGGTCATCACATCGCCACACAAAACCACAATAAATCCTGCACCACGCGATAAACGAACATCACGTATGGTGATCACATGTTGCTCTGGCGCACCACGCAAAGTTGGGTCACTGCTGAATGAGTAGGGTGTTTTTGCCATACAAATCGGCAAATCACCATGCAGGGATTGAAACTCGCCCAATTTGTTCAGTACTTTTTTATCCGCGACGATTTCATTTGCTCCATACAATCTTGTCGCAACGGCACTGATTTTGTTCCACAACGTCTCATTATCGCTATACAGCAATTCACATTTACTCGATTGCTGTAGTTTTTCCACCACTGTCTGTGCCAGTAACTCTGCCCCTGCTCCACCTTGAGCCCAATGTCTGGCCAAAACAGCAGTTGCCCCCATGGTCTCCACAGCATCTTTAATCAACGCAATTTCCGCATCACTGTCCTGAATGAAATGATTGATTGCCACAACACATTCCAGGCCGAACTCGTTTTGTAAATTGTGTAAATGCTTACGGAGATTGGTTAGCCCCAGCTCAAGCGCAGATAGATTTTCAGCGGCCAGATCAGGAACATTAATGCCGCCATGATATTTCAAAGCTTTAACAGTCGCGACCACTACAGCCAAATCCGGACGAATACCGGCTTTACGGCACTTGATATTAATGAACTTTTCAGCGCCGAGATCGGCTCCAAAGCCGGCTTCAGTGACTACATAATCGCTCAGTTTTAACGCCATTTTAGTGGCGATAACCGAATTGCAGCCGTGTGCAATATTGGCGAAAGGTCCACCATGTACAAACGCCGGATTATTCTCAAGTGTCTGTACCAAATTCGGCTTAATGGCTTCTTTCAGCAATGCGGTCATGGCACCGTGAGCATTGAGCTCACTGGCATAGCGCGGCGTACCATCGGTTGAATAGCCAATTAGGATATTCCCCAGTCGTTGTTTCAATTCGCTTAATGATGCTGCCAGACAGAAGATTGCCATCACTTCCGAGGCAACCACAATATCAAAACGGTCTTCCCGGACGAAACCGTTCGCTGGCCCCCCCATTCCTATTGTGATTTGACGTAAGGCCCGGTCATTCATATCAACAACCCGTTGCCAGGTTATTTTACGGGTATCCAGCTGCAAGGCATTGCCATGATGAATATGGTTATCAATCATTGCTGCCAACAGATTATGTGCGGCAGCGATGGCATGAAAATCACCGGTAAAGTGCAGATTGATGTCTTCCATCGGAACCACCTGCGAATAGCCGCCTCCAGCCGCGCCACCTTTCAAACCAAAGCATGGGCCCATGGAAGGTTCACGAACACAAACCGTAGCTTGTTTGCCAATACGGTTTAATGCGTCGCTAAGTCCAATGGTAGTAGTGGTTTTGCCTTCGCCGGCCGGCGTTGGGCTGATGGCAGTAACCAGAATTAATTTGCCATCGGCTTTGTCTGCCAAATCGTCCATCACCTGCAGAGAGACTTTGGCTTTATAACGACCATAGTTGTCCAGATCATCCTCCTGCAAACCTAATTTTTGCGTGGCGATCTCGGTAATATTCTGCATTGTTGCTTGTTGGGCGATTTCAATATCTGACATGCTATTTTCCGAATTTTGACTCTGCGGGCATTATACGCGAGTTAATCTTTAGCCCTGTATCCGGGCCGATAATTATTCGCCCCAGCGAGGCATTAATTGGTGTTCGATACCGGCTTGATCAAGAATTCTGGCTACCACAAAATCAACAATATCTTCTAGCGTTTGCGGCCGGAAATAAAAGCCGGGATTAGGCGGCATGATGCATACCCCAAGCCGGGATAATTTCAGCATATTTTCCAAATGAATCGCTGAAAATGGCGCTTCCCTTGGAACCACGATCAATTTTCGCTGCTCTTTGATCATCACATCCGCAGCACGATTTATCAGGTTATCGCTGCCACCACAGGCAATAGCCGACAGTGTACCCATGGTGCATGGACAAACAATCATCGTCGGGACTGAATGAGAACCGCTGGCCAGTGGTGAAGACCATTGCTGCTCGCCATATAGTTTTATCTGATCCACTTGGCAATTAAACTGCTTCTCCAATACTTTAGTGGCATCTGCGGCGCGAGATGGTAATTTCCAATCCAGTTCATCTGCTAATACAATCCGGCCAGCAGCGGAAATCATCAGATGCACGGTTATTCCCTGCAGCAACAATTGCTCCAGTAAACGTTTGGCATACGGCGCACCCGATGCACCGGTAATGGCCAGTGCAATTTGTCGAGGATCAGTCATCGGCTAATGCATCCAGAATTTTTTGATGAATACCACCAAAGCCACCATTGCTCATCACCACAATATGATCACCTGGTTTGCTTTGCCTGACTAAGTGAGCGACGATATCATCAATACTTCGATGCAAGACTGAGGTATCACCCAGCTGCTGTTGAATGTTATCTAAAGACCAGGATAATTTGGGATCCTGATACAGGATAACTGCGTCTGCTGCTTGTAATGAGCTGGCTAAAGTCAGTTCATGAACGCCCATTTTCATAGTATTGGAACGCGGTTCTAATACGGCGATCAATCTTTGCTGACCAATATTTGCCCGCAAGCCTTGCAAGGTTGTGGCAATCGCTGTCGGGTGATGGGCAAAGTCATCATATACTTTTATGCCACGACATTCGCCCCGAAGTTCCAATCGGCGCTTCACACCTTTGAACTGGTTCAGGGCTTCACAGGCATGTTCTACGGTCACCCCAACATGATGTGCGGCAGCAATGGCCGCCACAGCATTATTCACATTATGCCTTCCCAGTCGAGACCAGTTCACTGTGCCGTTTTGTTGTTNNGTTGTACAGTGAAATGATGCCCATCTTCTGCAATTTCATGTAATTGCCAGTCTGCCTGCTCCCCATCCATGGACTGTCTGGGTGTCCAGCAGCCACGATCAAGGGTCTGCTCTATTGCAGGAATAGAATATGGTGTAATCACCAAACCCTCTGATGGCACGGTACGTATCAGATGATGAAACTGTGTTTGTATGGCAGCCAGATCGGCAAAGATATCCGCATGATCAAATTCCAGGTTATTAATCACTAAAGTGCGCGGATGGTAATGGATAAATTTGCTGCGTTTATCAAAAAACGCTGTGTCGTATTCGTCGGCTTCAATAACAAAAAACGGTGTATTTCCTGTTGACGCCGATTGACCAAAATTACCCGGCACACCGCCGATCAAAAAGCCGGGTTGCATGCCGGCATATTGCAGAATCCAGGCCAGCATACTGCTGGTTGTGGTTTTACCGTGAGTTCCTGCGACGGCTAATACCCAACGATTAATAAGAATATTTTCCGCCAGCCATTGCGGCCCGGAAATATAAGGTAACCCCTGATTGAGCACATATTCTACAGCAGGATTTCCACGCGACATTGCATTGCCCATGACAACCATATCAGGCGCCGGTTGCAGATGTTCCGGTAAAAAGCCCTGCATAACCTCAATGCCGGCATCAGCTAACTGATCACTCATCGGGGGATAAACATTGGCATCCGAACCTGAAACCGTAAACCCACGTTCACGAGCTAATAAAGCAAGTCCACCCATAAACGTACCGCAGATACCTAAAATATGAATATGCACTCAGGCAACTCCAGACATAACGAGACCATTCAATATAATAGCCAGCACCACATATAAAATTGTCAAGGCAACTGCTTTTGGAGCAGATATTTCAAGTGCACGACGAATGATATGCGCTGTAACCATCAAGCTCCAGAACATCACCAGCATCAATGCAAATAAAATAAAGTTTGCAGTATCTGACTGTTCAGCATACTGACGAAATGCCCATAACAACGGCATTGCCAGCAACCCCAATATGCTGCCTGTGCCAGCCATTGCCATCAACGTCTGTTGATATCGCGGCATATAATGATTGAAGCGGAGCAGAAAATACAGGAATGTCATTAAGACAATCAGATCGGTTACCCCAACCCATAAGCTGATTCGCATGGACATATCAATCTGGTTCATTGATACGCTGACGATGAAATAGGCAAATAGAACCAATCGCAGTAATTGATTATTCGCTGGAAGACTATCTGGCCCTGAACGGAACAGGCAAATGTCAGTAAATCGCAGTATAAATTTCATGTGCGGCATCATAGCGCGTCAGCAATGGTTCACAAAATATTTCTTGTCTCTTTTATATTTTCAACCATAAAAAAACCCGGCGACGCCAAACGCTGCCGGGTTTAATTTTAGTTAACCTTTTACTCTCAGTCGTCCAGAGCAACGCCCCATGGGAAAGCGCCGACTTTAATCGTTTCAATGCGTTCCTGTTTAGCCGTATCAACAACTGATACTGTGCCATCAACACCATCAGCCGTATAAAGTCTGGAACCGTCTTTAGAAAGATCCAGTCCCCATACCCGTTTCCCAACTGGCACATTACCTTTTAATTCAAGTGTTTCTGCATCCAGGAAAGCCACTGAATTGCCGCGGCCGGTGGTGACATATAGCATTTTATCATCGGGGCTGACTTTGATATCCATTGGTTTGGAATTTTCAACATCAATAGCCGCTTTTTTGATAATTTTGTACGTTTCCATATCAATGATGGCAACTTCATTGCCAATTTCGCTGGTTGCGTACGCCAAACTACCATCGCTGTTGAATGCAAGGCCACGCGGGCGGGCTGCAACAACCAGATTTGCTACTAATTTATAGTTTGTGGTTTCAATGATATGCACCATATTACTGGACTCACTGGTGACTAATGCATATTTCCCAGTAGGCGAGACAGCAACACCTTCTGGCTCTATTCCGACTTTCACAACAGCCAGTTTTTCATTACTTTTCGGATCCAGGAACGTTGCTTCACCATCATCTTCGTTGGAAATAACAATATGACCCGTTACAGGATTCACGCCAAAGGTTTCAGGATCATCGCCCGAATCCAGTGTTTTAAGGACTTCCAGGGTATTTACATCAACAACAGCAATAGCATTATCATCACTGATAGCAACATAAAGAAATTTTTGATCCGGTGACAGACCGATACCACGTGGACGTTGGCCAACATCAATCGTGGCTTCAACTTTATTGGTGCGAGAGTCAATGACACTTACCGTATTATCTCTTTCATTCGTCGCGAACAAGCGATTTGTCGGTTCAGCTACGGCAGCAGTGCTCGCCACGATCATTGAACTCAGTAAAAGTGTTTTAAATTTCATTTATTGTTCTCCTGATTATTTCTCAACTTTATTTGCAGGTTACTTTGCCAAGACTGTCCAATCCGCCTTTAAAACCACGCAGCGGTGCTTCAGCAAGGATTTTATTATCATTATCAACGAGTAATAGAATCTGGCGTAACTGACCATTTTCTCGGAAGTTTGCGTTGTCACCTTTTTGGCCATCAAAAACCAGATCGGTTTTAAGGTGATTCAACATAAATGCCGCATCATACTGCATGGTTTGCACAACGGAATCAGCAATCATTTTAGTTCCGGCCCAGCCAGCCCAAGCATCATCAGACATTTCTTCACCTTGATTTTTCTCAAAACGGCTGTTCAGCTGTCTCGCTGCAAATTTTACAAAATCCTGGTGCCAGCTCTGTGCTTTAGCAGGTTTATCCGGATTTTTTTCCTGCCACTGTGCCAAAGCATCGGCACGCATCTGCTCGCTGGGAGTGACATGAAATAAATTGGGTAAACAAGCTTCCCGCAATTTATCAGAAGTCGAGTTAAGGTTAATTATCGGGACAGCAGCATACTTGTCTGTCTGAGCAACTTTCATGGTGAACTCATCATCAGTTGCCAATAACAATACCGTTTCTATATCAGTTGTCTCAAGCGCCTCTGGCTCGACAACTTCAAGTTGATATTTTTGTCCTAAAAATCCACCCTGCAGATTGGCCTCTTCAATTCCCTGCTGTACTCCGAGCCAAACCTGACCTTCTGTCGGGCCCACATAATGCATGGTGACATCGATTTCTTCTGCAAAGCCCAGTTGTGGCCAGACAAAAGCCAGGACTATGCCATACTTTTTTACGTGATTCATCCATCTCTCCTTCCACTACAAATCCATCTTTAAGATACTGACTTTGATTGATTAGATAATCAGAAAAATCCTTAACGATTAAGGAATTTATCCCACCACACCACATCGTTAAAATACATTTTACTTTTATAACAACAACTTAGAAACAATCCGCTGTGGTTAACAATTCATTTAATATAAATAATGGCTGATATGAACCACTTCCAGATATAAAAGCATTATTTTTCCTCAAGAATTACATCGCTGTGTCGTTAACAGTTTTACTAGACACAGAGTGAATCAAATGAAAAATAAATCACTGGAGCTGGATCTCAGGCAAATCATGCAAGGTTTGGAAGAGTTTGCCACGTTCATGAGTTACCAAAGTAACTATGAAGGTTTACGCATTCTAAAAGTGGAAACCCATCATGAAGACAAACAACATGATCCAATGAACATTATTCCGGATAATGTTGTATCCATGGAAAAAGCCCGAATTACCCGGACTGATTTCATTGAAGAGCTTCCTGTTAAAAGGTACCAATAAAAAAGGCCCGTATCACGGGCCTCATTTTACTAAACCTGGCTTCCATCAGGATTAATCTCGTTATCCTCATCTTTCTCCGGCGGCATCAAATCTGTTTTGGTGACACCCATCAATAACACGGCCGTACCCGCCACATAGATTGAAGAATAAGTACCCACCAAGATTCCAATCAATAAAGCGGTCGCAAAAGCATGAATTACTTCGCCACCAAAAATAAACAAAGCAAACACAACGAGTAAGGTCGTCATCGATGTCATGATTGTTCTGCCGAGTGTTGCATTTATCGAGGTATTAATCACTTCAAGCGGTTCCGCTTTACGCATTTTTAGAAAGCTTTCTCGAATCCGGTCAAATACAACGATAGTATCGTTCAGTGAATAACCAATAACAGCAAGTATAGCGGCCAGTACAGTGAGATCGAAATCCAGTCGGAATAACGAGAAGATACCGACAGTTATTATGACATCGTGAACCAGAGCAAGAACTGAAGCTATTGCAAAACGATATTCAAAACGCAGAGCCACATAGATCAGAATACCAATCAAGGCATAAACCATTGCCAGACCACCATCCTCAGTAAGCTCTTCACCCACTTGAGGGCCGACAAATTCTACCCTTCTTACTTCTAATGCATCAGTTTGCTCAGACTGTAATAGCGCAACAACTTTATTACTGAGTTCAGCCATATTTTCCGTCTCAATCACCGGAAGACGTATAAGTACTTCGGTTAATGAGCCAAAATTCTGCACCAAAGCGTCCTCAAAACCGCCCTGTTCCAATGTAGTACGAATCTCACCTAAATCGACAGGTTGTGGATAACCGACTTCAATCATGGTGCCGCCGGTAAAGTCGATACCGAAATTCAAGCTGTTAGTGACAATCGAATAAACTGAAATCAGTAACAGGATAGCCGAAAATGCTAAGGCAAACTTACGTATACCAACAAAATTAATGTTTGTTTCTTTGCTTAATAGATGCATGACACAAGCCTTAATTAAATAGACAGTTTTGGTCGTTGTTGACGACCATAGATAAGGTTAACGACCATGCGAGTACCAACAATTGCAGTAAACATCGATGTCAATATGCCCAGAGAGAGAGTAACGGCAAACCCTTTAATTGTCCCTGTTCCGAATCCAAACAACACAATTGCAGCGATCAATGTCGTAATATTCGCATCGGCAATCGTTGAGAACGCTTTTGAATACCCCGCATCAATACTGGCTCGCGGGCTGTTACCGGATCGTAATTCTTCACGGATACGCTCAAAAATAAGTACGTTGGCATCTACAGCCATACCCACCGTCAAAACGATCCCGGCAATACCAGGCATGGTAAGCGTTGCCTGTAACATGGATAACAAAGCCACAATTAACACCAGGTTGGCAGCCAAGGCCAGATTGGCCACAGCACCAAATACCCGATACCAGATAATCATGAATACAAGAACAAGCGCAAAACCAATCATCACAGAGGCAAAACCCTGATCAATATTTTCTTGCCCTAAACTAGGACCAACAGTTCGCTCTTCAACAATATCAATCGGCGCAGCCAAGGCACCTGCACGCAGTAATAAGGCAAGATCACGTGCTTCAGTGGTGCTATCCAAACCCGTAATCTGAAACTTTTTACCTAACTGGTCACGGATAGTGGCAACGCTGATAATCTCAGGAAGCTGACGCCTTACACTGACCTCTTCACCATCTATGATCTGGGTTTCAATTTTAGATTCAATAAAGACAACCGACATCGGATTGCCGATATTGTCACGGGTAATATTGCTGAAGATACGCGCACCTTGACCATCCAGTGTCACAGAAACGGCTGGCGATCCGGATTGACCATCTATCGTTGAAGCAGCATTGATGACATGTTCGCCAGTCAGCATTACCCGCTTGTTTAACAGATAAGGTCTGCCATCACGATGATAAAACAGTTCTGAGTTTGCGGGAACACGACCATTCAAAGCATCTTGAACATCATTTTCAAAATCCACTAAACGAAATTCCAGTGTTGCCGTAGCACCCAGGATCTTTTTCGCCTGAGCCGTATCCTGAACCCCTGGAAGCTGTACAACAATACGCTCTTGTCCTTGCTGTTGAACTGTCGGTTCAGCCACGCCCAGCTCGTTAATACGGTTGCGCAGAGTGGTAATATTCTGTTGTAAAGCCAATGTTTGCGTTTCACGCACTGTTGCTTCATTCAACTGAATGGCCACCGTTGGACGATCCGCATTTTCATCAATTACGGCAATAAGTTCATTGTGTTCGCGATTGATTTCACTGACAGCTGCATCACGATCAGCTTCCTGGCGGAACCCGAAGGTCAACACATCACCATTCACATTCACCTGCGTATAACGAATCGTCTTGTCACGAAGCAAAATACGAATATCGCTGGCGTAGCTTTCAAGTGTTTGCTTCAACACTGTGTCCATATCCACTTCCATCAGGAAATGCACACCACCACGTAAGTCAAGACCGAGATTCATGGGTTTCGCACCCATCGAGCGCAGAATTTGCGGTGTATTGGGCGCTAAATTCAACGCGACAATATAATCATCATCACTCAGGCTTTGTTGAATAAGCTCACGGGCCTTGAGCTGTTCATTCGCATCACTGAAACGAATTAATAAACGATTTTCTTCCAGCACAACGCCTTTATAGGGAATATCGGCTTGTTTCAGTGTGGATTCGATTTCATTGACTAATTGCAAATCAACACTGTTTAGTCTTCCAGCGGAAACCTGTACAGCAGGGTCATCACCAAAAAGATTTGGCATTGCGTAGATAATGGCCGTGACAATGACGACCACAACCAAGAGATTTTTCCAGAGGGGGTATCGGTTCATTTTAAGATCCAGATATCAAAAAGGCTGCTCTCCGGCAGCCTCTTCATATTTACAGTTTTTTCAATGTGCCTTTAGGAAGCACTGAATTGATTGATTCACGACGCACTTTAACCTCAACCGCCTCAGCAATTTGCAGGTTGATAGCATTGTCGTTAATTTCGTTAATTTTCCCCATCAAGCCACCATCTGTAACCACTTCATCGCCTTTAGCCAGCGCTTGTTGCATTGTGCGATGAGCTTTAGCTCGTTTTTGCTGGGGACGAATCAACATCACATAAAACAACACCAACAAGATGATCGGGAAAGCAAAGTCCAACAAACCTGGTGATCCAGATTGTGATGCCGCTTCAGCAAAAGCAGGTGAAATCAGAAAATCCATCGTATTTCCTCTAAACTGATAAATAAAAGACAGTGATTATGCCACAGCCAACTTCTGTCTGATAGCCAATTACTATCATTGGGGACGTTGTTGTCGCATTGCATAAAAAGACTCGCGGAACTGTTGCAAAGAGCCCGATTCAATCGCCCCCCTGAGTTGCTGCATCAAGCGTTGATAATAATGCAGGTTATGAATGGTATTCAGACGAGGCCCCAGCATTTCACCAGTACGATCTAAATGATGCAGATAGGCACGACTATAGTTCTTGCAGGTATAACAATCACAATATGGGTCCAATGGACCTGTGTCTGTTTTATGACGACTGTTACGGATCTTGATCACGCCCTCATGCACAAACAAATGCCCATTGCGGGCGTTACGGGTTGGCATCACACAATCAAACATATCCACACCCAGGCACACCGCCTCAACCAAATCTTCAGGTCTTCCGACCCCCATAAGATAACGGGGTTTATCAGCCGGCATTTTATCACTCAGATGCTCAAGAATTCTTAGCATATCTTCTTTTGGTTCGCCAACTGACAAACCGCCAATGGCATAACCATCGAAGCCTATTTCCGTCAGTCCTGCCAAGGATTCATCGCGTAAGGCTTCATGCATACCGCCCTGAACAATCCCGAATAATGCCGAAGGGTTATCCCCATGAGCAGCCTTGCTTCGTTCGGCCCATCGAAGCGATAACCGCATGGAACTGGCAGCCGTTTTTTCATCAGCTGGATAAGGTGTACATTCATCAAAAATCATTACAATGTCACTTCCCAGTGCCCGCTGCACTGCCATCGATTCTTCGGGTCCCATAAAGACTTTATCGCCACTGACCGGTGAACGAAAATGTACACCTTGCTCTGTGATTTTGCGCAAATCTCCAAGACTAAAAACCTGAAAGCCACCTGAATCGGTCAAGATGGGTTTATCCCAGCGCATAAAATCATGCAGATCACCATGCTGCTGAATAATATCCGTGCCGGGGCGCAACATCAGATGAAAGGTGTTACCCAGAATAATTTCAGCGCCTGTAGCTTTGACCTCTTCTGGCGTCATGGCTTTTACCGAACCATAGGTCCCGACGGGCATAAACGCCGGCGTTTGTATATTGCCTCTGGCAAAACTCAATTGTCCGCGCCTGGCCAGTCCGTCTTGTGCTGAGGTAACAAATTTCATTGAATCAACCCATCAAAAATTGGCGCACAGGATAGCATTATCATCAAGGTTGGAGTGAAATCAGACGCAAAAGACGGCCAGTTAAGGTAGGATCTGCATTGAAATTTTAGTGGAAATCAGCATGACTCAATCAAATATCATTGTCGCTTTGGATTACCCTGATGCAAATTCAGCACTTGCTATGGCTGAACAACTTGATCCAGCGCGGTGTAAGCTTAAAGTCGGCAAGGAATTGTTCACCCGAAGTGGCCCGGAAATTGTCAAAAATCTGCAGCAGGAAGGTTTCGATATATTTCTGGATTTGAAATATCACGACATTCCTAACACCGTTGGCAAAGCCTGCGCTGCTGCAGCCGATTTAGGTGTCTGGATGATGAATGTGCATACCCTGGGTGGACCGGCGATGATGTCTGCAGCCCGGGAAGCCATTGGCAGCCATCATGACGCTCCTTTATTAATAGGCGTTACATTGCTCACCAGTATGGATCAACAAACTTTCGAAGCAATTGGTTTACAGGGCACTATCCCAGAAACGGTATTACGTCTCGCCGTAATGGCTGCAGATAATGGATTGGATGGTGTTGTCTGCTCAGCACACGAAACAGCCATGTTAAAAGCTGAGCTGGGGAGCCAGTTTCAACTAGTGACGCCGGGGATTCGTCCGTCAGGAAGCACTAAAGGTGATCAACATCGTATCATGACACCCGCGCAAGCCATCAAGGCAGGCAGTCATTATCTTGTTATCGGTCGACCGATTACCAGTGCCGCTGACCCCATGCAAAAATTGACCGAGATAGAAAACGAATTGCGATGAGCTCTGGGGGCTTGCTGATCAAAAAACTGCTGTGATGGAAACCCGCATAAAAAAGCCCGCATTGTAAGCGGGCTTTTTTACGCCAATAGCCGGAGTTATAGAGACTAAACTTTAAATTTAGCGGAAGCATCCTGCAATTGAGAAGACAGACTGCTAAGCGTATCTACCGCTTCGGAAGTCGCTCTGGCACCATCTGCAGTGTGGTCAGCAATCTGACTGATATTCACAATACCACGATTGATATCTTCGGCTACTGAGCTCTGTTCATTTGCCGCATTGGAAATCTGTGTACTCATTTCATCCATGGTAGAAATCATCGCAGTAATCGTATCCAAAGCAGAACCGGCACTTGCCGCTTTTTCAACACTGGTCTTGGCACTTTCGCGACTTTCATTCATCACTTTTACCGCAGCGCGTGCTCCCTGCTGTAATCGTTCAACCATTTCTTCAATTTCATGTGTTGAAGATTGCGTTCTGGCAGCCAGAGTCCGAACTTCATCCGCTACAACAGCAAAACCACGGCCATGTTCACCCGCACGTGCAGCTTCAATCGCAGCATTCAG
>NZ_DCSO01000117.1:857-1160 GCF_002325665.1 Methylophaga sp. UBA1464 | reverse complement strand
GCTTCAATCGCAGCATTCAGCGCTAAAAGATTGGTTTGCTCGGTAATGCCGCGAATCACATCAACAATGGCACCAATATTGCCGATATCCGCTTCCAGTTCGCTTAAGGTATCTGCCGCTTTTTCGACTTCACTGGCCAAGGTATCAATTGATTGCATCGTTTCCAGCACGACTTGCTTACCGGCCTTGGCTTCATTGTCAGCATTACGCGCCGCCTCGGCTGCATTGGTCGCCGTCCGTGCAACCTCCTGAACTGACGCGGTCATTTCATTCATTGCTGTTGCAACCTGGTCGGTTTCTTCC
>NZ_DCSO01000117.1:386-810 GCF_002325665.1 Methylophaga sp. UBA1464 | reverse complement strand
GCTGTTTCAATACACCGGTCACCGTTTCTTTACTGATAACAGTCATGTTTTGTGTTGCTGTATTCAGCTGGCTGACACCGCCGGTCAGTGTGTGTACCAGATTAGCGACGTTTTTTCGGGCACTGTCTAATTCAAAAGCCATCCAGCTAAAATCACTTTTCCCAGATATAGCAATTTTTTGGGTGAGATCGCCTTTTTTAATGTTCTGAATGCCGTTAACCAGAGTTGTCGCTCGCTTATCTCCAAAACGCCCGATAACATGAGCAAGGAACATGATTAATACACTGCCAATAACCACAAATCCAGCAACCACTTTAAGCTGTTGCATTGAGGTAACAGCATTAAGCTCCATGTAGAACATCAAACTCGCCAACAGCACTAAACCGATAATGCCAAAACCAGCAACAATGTACATGCGTTTTCT
>NZ_DCSO01000117.1:0-227 GCF_002325665.1 Methylophaga sp. UBA1464 | reverse complement strand
AGCGAATAATTCTCTAACTTAAACACGTCGGTCTCTCCAATCTAAGTCTATTATTATAATTATCAGGCAAACACACTGACACCAACACTATTATCTGTTGAATCAGCAGAAGTGAGCGCTGCCTCATCATCCATATCGTCCATTTCAATAATAACTTGAGCCGTATTATTACCATCTTTTAATTGCTCATCCTGCTCAGAACTTTTCGAGGTCTGATCCTGATGTCT
>NZ_DCSO01000105.1:5746-5956 GCF_002325665.1 Methylophaga sp. UBA1464 | reverse complement strand
GGTGAAGACTTCGCTGGTGATAAAGATTTGGTCGACAATATCTTTACTTTCAGTGTTTCAAAATCTTTCTAAATCATTCATGGTTTGTATCATGATTGATTTATGTTTCATGATAAAGCACCCCTTCAGGGGTGCTTTTATTTTATCTGGACTGATTTTCCAGCATGTCTCGTAAGCCAAACTCCAGTTGCGATAGGTTATCGTTGCTTA
>NZ_DCSO01000105.1:3637-5654 GCF_002325665.1 Methylophaga sp. UBA1464 | reverse complement strand
CCTAGATCGATAACGACACCTTCGAGTGCAAGCAACTCACCACTGGCGGAAAAGATACCTTCGCCTTGTTCCATAACCCAGCGGGACTTATTGGTGCGGGTACAGATACGGTAAATCATCTGGAATTTGCGCTGTTTGGCTATTTGTTCCTGTACATGTTCCCAGCAACGTGACTGATCCTCAGGGTGAATCAATTGCATATAGGTCACATTATTCGAATTTATCAGCTCATAAGGCTGATATTCAGTGACTTCAAGACAACTGTCACTGACAAATTCAAACGTCCAGTCACGATCATTCTTACAGCGGTAAATCATGCTTGGAATATTGGTCATAATCATATCAACTGGTGAATGACGATTATGTTTCTGGGAGGCTTCAAGTTGTTTGAGCTGGGTGATGTCGGTCAGTGTGCCAATCACACTGGAACGTTCACCCTTGAAGTTTGAACTGCGTGAAGCACGGATTTCAATCCACCGAAATGAACCGTTTTTGGTGATGACGCGACATTCGATTTGAAAATATTGACGTTTACCCTGAATAAGTGAATTCATTCTTGATTCAACCAGCAAAATATCTTCAGGGTGAATAAAACTTAAAAAGGGTTTGTTTATTGATTCTGAAATACTAAAGTCAGTAAGAATTTCCCATGCGGTATTCGCATATATAATTTCCTGATCAACATTGTTTATAAAAATGATTTGTCTGATATTATTTAAAAGACTCGGGAAATTAAATTTTTCTGATTTTAATTCTGACTCATTTTGTGATTGTGTAATGGATGAAAACTGTAGCAAATTGAGGTTCGAATCACCTTGTGAGTTGAGTGGTGACAATGAAATGTGAACAGGTATGGTGGTGCCATCAACATAAAGCATACGGAGCGTCAGTGTCTGATGCGGTTCATCGCTTTTTTTCATATGTCTCATGAAATTTGTCAGTGCCGCATGATTGCTCGGATGCACGATATTTGTGAGCGGCATATTTGTGATCAATTCACGCATGCCATTCATTCCCAACTCACGCAGGAAAGCATTATTGGCAAAAATGATATTAAAACCATCAATGACGGCAGAGGGTGTTGACAGTCGCTTTGCCACATCATTGGCCCAACCGATATTCCTGTCGGCTGTCTGATTGCCAGCCAGCATCAATTTCCGTTGACTACGTGGGTAAAAGGCAATGGTGATGACAACGGAAAATAATGCTGCAAATATTGCCGCTGCCACGGCAAAATGTATTTTGAATGGGGCTGTACTGTCCCACCAGGTACCAAATACGATGGCTGTGATCATGCTTAACATGATCATGGTAAATATGATGAGACCCATTGTTCCGACCCTTGAGAACAGCTTTTTCGGGAAGCCCGATTTTGAAGAAATTTGACCTGAAATATATTTTTAAAAGCATACGCCAAAGAGCTGTTTTTTCCAAGCTGATTACGTTGCTTTTATGTATTGCGATGACAACACTTTTAATTCAGGCGGGAACACTTTTTTTATTGGATTATATGCTGTCCAGTCAACGTGCAATTGAGAAAGTAAATGAACATAAGATTTATTGGGATAAACATTTATTTTATTTGAACAATCTGCGTCCTGCTGATGCGCAGAAAACATTGGTTCAAATGAAAAAAAATTACCTGGATGTCGAGCATGAATCCGTTGCATGGATGCTGAATCAGAAAAATGATGCGTTAAAAGCCGCACTGGACGAGGTCAAACAGGCTCAGAAAAACTTTGATGGTGTGGCGAAAATTAACATCCGCATGGCGACTCAGCTAAGACTGGCTGAGAATGTATTACTTTCCTATAAAAATCTGGCTGCTGCGTTACATCGGGACAGTGAAATCAAAATTTCGGTGATCGCTTTGCTAAATGTGATCAGCCTTTTGTTTCTCTACAGTTGCATCATTGCCATTATGCTGGGGGCTAAAAGTTTCCTGGTTGAGCGCATGGACAGGTTGCAGACCTTCCTGATGCTGAAGTTCCCGGCGCAAAAGCATGAACCGAATTCC
>NZ_DCSO01000105.1:0-3508 GCF_002325665.1 Methylophaga sp. UBA1464 | reverse complement strand
ATGAACCGAATTCAGATGAGTTTACTCGCCTTGAGCAGCGTATTTTTGAAATGACAGCCAAGATAGAAGGTTATGCATCACAGGTTGCCTGGGCTGAACGAACCAATGAAAAATTGCTTATTCTATTACGCTCGCATGAGTTCATTCTTAATTTCATCGAGATTACCAGCCATGAGATTCTGAGTGAAAAAACGTTGCTTAAAGTGCTTTATTCACTTGAGCGGGCGATGAACTTCAGCAATGTTGCGATTATTTATACAGATGATGCGGCGGTGATTACCAGCGAACAGATCATTTTTTCGCATCATCCACCGCCGAAACTGGACAACCAAAGATTCGATGAACTTCACCGTAACGGCATGTCCAGTTACATGGCACAGAACCAGGAAGGAGAGGAAATTCGCTGTGTTGGCGTGACATTCAGTGGCCCCGCTTCAGCATTAGGCATCTTGTTGATCGAAACTGAAAAAGACCGGTTTCTTGAAAATACCGAAATTCAGGTGCTGGAAATTACCGCCAAACTACTGACAATGGCGACCAAATTTCATAGTCATGACGAAGAAGGGCGTCGACTTGCGGTGCTGGAAGAACGTGCAGCGATTGCCCGTGAGCTGCATGACTCTCTGGCACAGTCTTTATCCTTTATGAAAATCCAACTGGCCCGATTGCAGTCTGCTGGCGATGATAAGGTAAAAAGCGCAGAAATGCTGGGTGAGCTCCGGCAGGGACTTGATTCGGCCTATCGTGAATTACGTGAATTGCTCACCACTTTCCGCGTGCATATGGATTTACGTGGTCTGGGCTACGCTATACAAACCACAATTGATGAATTTTCGCAGCGTTCCAATATCAACATCAATCTTGACTATCGGCTCGTCAATTGCCGCCTGACGGTCAATGAAGAATTTCATATGCTGCACGTGCTTCGCGAAGCGCTATCCAATATTGTGCGGCACTCGAAAGCCAAGAATGTGTCGATATTTCTGGAATTGCGTCAGAATGGGAATGTTGTATTAACCATTGAGGATGACGGTATAGGTTTTACTGCGAAGACAAACACTTATGATCATCATGGTCAGATCATCATGAAGGAACGTGCCAACAGCCTGGGAGGCAATATAGAAGTTATGGCCAAGCGCCATGGAGGCACCCGTGTTCGGCTGGTGTTTACACCAAAATCAGTACAATAATTATTAAAGAGAGAAAAAAATGACTGAGAAAATAAGAGTACTGCTGATTGATGACCACCCTTTATTTCGCAAGGGGGTAGGGCAGATTATTTCGGATGATCCGAGTTTTGAAATTGTCGGTGAAGCGGCTTCCGGACAGGAAGGGCTGGATCTGGCGCTGGACGTTAAACCGGATCTGGTTTTGCTGGACCTCAATATGAAAGGCATGAATGGTCTGGAGACATTACGACGTTTCAAAGCGACAGATTTGGATGCCCATTATGTGGTACTGACGGTATCGGATGCAGAAGAGCATTTGCTTGAGGCATTACGTATCGGGGCTGATGGCTATTTGCTAAAGGATATGGAGCCGGAAGATTTGCGCAGCAATCTGCTTAAAGCGGCTGTCGGTGTCACTGTGCTGCAGGACAGCATGACCGAAATTTTAAAGAATGCGCTCATCGAACCGCATCATAAAGTGAATGCTGACGATGTGAATCTGACGGTACGTGAAAACGAAATTCTGGAATGTCTGGCAGAGGGAATGAACAATAAGACGATTGCCCGCAAGCTGGATATTCGAGATACCACCGTAAAAGTGCATATCAAAAACATCCTGCGTAAGCTTAATCTGACTTCAAGATTGGAGGCGGTCGTCTGGAAGCATCAACAGGACGGCAAGCTATAACGCATAAATTGCTGCCGACAAACCTTCATCAGGTTTGCCGGCAGCAATCACTGGACATGACCCGGAGAGTTTTCCGGGAAACTGAGTCCGTTAATCCTTCATATCGACCATTGCTGGATGTTCTGAAAGATCAACAGACCCTGTTAAATTACAACGCTTTACGCTGACCTACAAAGAAACCGACACCACGAGTTGGTGTTTCAAAGGTAATGGTTTCACCGTTGCCAAAAAACAGCACGTCACCGACGGTAGCATGTACTTTCTGACCGGATTCATCTGTAATGAAAAATTCGCCTTCAGCGACATACTTCATTTCTTCGTAATCGTAGGTGTAAACAAGAGGTTTATCCGTTTTGTTCAGGTGAAAAAAGCCTGCACAAAGTGTTTTGTCCTTGCTGTCCGAAACGATGCTGTCACCCAATGTGGCATTGATACCATCAATACCCATCGTTGGTTGTGGATCTTTTACAGCCTGTTTTTGAAATTTCATAAAATGTCTCCTTCGTTAGTGACGCACCGATTAAATAACGTCACTGGATTAGGAACAATCCTTCTGAAGTAGTACTCAGTTTGTGTAGTCTTTTATAAACAATAACTTGGCTGTTGTTGTAACGGTGGTTCTTGCTTTAATCAAGCATTATCAGATCCGCAGAATATCAAAATCATCTACGCAGATTTTGTTTGCGAAGAAAATACGCGTTTTTTATAAAAAAATTCAGCCATCCAGATCCCCCAGATAATCGCTAATTCCTAAAAAATAAGCCATATCAAGGGTTGTTACCCCCTAAGTGGTAATTAAAATGAGCAATAGACACACCTTTGGCCGGGGCATAGATTCGGTTCCCTGCGGTTGAATTCCCATCCGCAGCTAAAAATATAATAAGGGATACTTTTTATGGAAACAGAAGTCGCAAATTTGTTTGCTGAGCAGGTCAGTTTGGGAATGCTTGTGCAAAACCTGGTTTATGCTTCGGGTACAGTCGGGGCTATTTTTGTTGTGATTGGCTTAATGCTGATTGATGTGGGAGGAGTTCGAAGACGTAATATCTTTAACGCCACGATAGAAAAGATGGTCGGTTTTTTTATCGGTTTTACTGCCTACTTTCTGATTGGTTTCGCTTTTTGGGCATCGCAATATTACATCATGGAAGGTTACACACTGGTTGATACCATGAAAGACTGGTGGGCTGGTGGGGCTCTATCAAATGCAATGGCGCAAAATGTGGATCCGGCAGTTTTTCCGGGTTTGAATAACTTCCAGATCTTTATTTTCTTCCTCGCTTGTTTTGCCGGTATTGTTAATGTGTTGCTACATTTTGCAGTATCAGAACGGATGAAAGCATCGGCTTATTACATTACTGCTTTTGTTGCTACCATTGTTTCATCCATCCTGAGCTGGTTGACTTGGGGATCAGTTGGTCCACTGACCAATATGGGCTTCCATGATTTCTTTGGGGTGGGCTTTGTTTATCTGTTCCCGGCCGGCATGGCAATGGTGTTTGTGCGTAAGCTGAGACCTCGTCCGGGCATGTTCACGGCGCATCCAAACGTCTCTGAATATCGTCCACCATACCTCGGTCTGCTGACAGTCGGTGTGATGACCATTTTTGCCGGTCTGCCGATGGTTATTTTGTCCTGTCTGTTTTTCTTT
>NZ_DCSO01000023.1:10261-18435 GCF_002325665.1 Methylophaga sp. UBA1464 | reverse complement strand
GCACCTGAAGGCGCCGCCACAATAAATAAACTTCCAGACATTTTGATACCTTGCAGATTGCGCGGTTTCAGTTTTGAAACCTGTATTCACTAAGTCAAAACAATACTGGTTTACGCTTTTTTGTGCCAGTTTTTTGCAAAGCTAAAAGCAGACTGAACGGGGCTTGACTAACCCGCATCGATAATCTTATGGCAACTTCAGCATAGAAAAAATTCTGTATGCTATTCCAAACAAAAATAAATCTCATTATCATTGTAATACATATTAACTACGGAGTGTTCTATGCGTAAAGCAGGTATTTTTCTATGTGTTTGGCTGGGATTAAGCGTATTACTCGTCACAGGTTGCAGCAGTGATTCCCACGATGAAGTTAATCTTTACTCTGCCCGAATTGAATCGCTGATCAAACCGTTGCTGGACGATTTCACCGAAGAAACGGGCATCAAAGTCAATCTGGTTACCGGTAACGCTGATGAGTTATTGCAACGCTTACAAAATGAAGGGCGTAATACACCGGCAGATATTTTATTAACAACCGATGCAGGCCGTTTGCATCGGGCAATGGAAATGGAACTGATACAACCTGTTGAATCAGATACTCTGAAGCAACGTATTCCATCGTCATATCGCCATCCTGAAGATTACTGGTTTGGTTTATCGCTGCGCGCACGTCCGATTATGTATGTGAAAGATCGCGTTGATCCTGCAGAACTTTCAACTTATGAAGCGTTGGTGGAGCCTCGCTGGAACAACAGAATCTGCGTGCGTTCTTCAAGCAATATCTATAACCAGTCAATGGTTGCCTCCATGATTGTTGCAAATGGCGAAGCCGCAACAGAAGACTGGGCAAAAGGACTGGTGGCCAACTTTGCACGCTCGCCGCAAGGTGGTGATCGTGATCAAATTAATGCAGCAGCAGCGGGTCAGTGCGATATCGTGATTGCCAATACCTATTATCTTGCCGGTATGTTAACCAGTAATGACCCCAAGGAAAGAGAAGCCGCTGAAAAGATGGGGGTTTTCTGGCCCAATCAGGATGATCGTGGTGTACATATCAATGTTTCGGGAGCCGCCGTCATTAAAGATGCCAGACATCAGGAAAATGCCATCAGACTGATTGAGTTTCTGACCAGCGATGCTGCCCAGAAATGGTATGCAGAAGCCAATGGTGAATATCCTGTTAGAGCAGATATCGAAAAAGGCGAACTACTGGAACAATGGGGAGAGTTCAAAGCCGATCCTCTGGTCATGGATAAATTAGGTGAATTTAACGCGGATGCACTGCGCTTGATGGATCGTGCAGGTTGGCAATAAGCGTTTCCATGCGTAAAGTTGGCAGTTTTGTCAGACGAACTGCCAATTTTACAATTCCATGTTATCAATAAGCCAATACCGTCCATATCCGCTATTCATTCTGGTAATGGCAATCATATTGTCAATGCCGGTAATAGTGGTATTGGCCCATGTTTTTGTCCCCAGTGGCGATATCTGGCAACACCTGAGCACTACAGTTCTCCCCGACTATATCCGTAATTCTTTATTATTAATGCTGGGGGTGGCCATCGGCACCCTGTTAATTGGGGTAACCACCGCCTGGCTCACGACCATGTGTCAGTTTCCCGGACGCAGTGTTTTTGAATGGGCACTATTACTGCCTATGGCCATGCCCGCCTACATTATTGCCTATACCTATACCGGCATGCTGGATTTTGCCGGGCCGGTACAGATGGCCTTACGTGACTGGTTTGGCTGGCAATATGGTGATTACTGGTTTCCCCAGATCCGTTCATTAAATGGTGCGGTGGCCATGTTGACGCTGGTGCTTTATCCTTATGTTTATCTGCTGAGCCGTGCCGCATTTCTTAATCAATCCATCTGCGTTCTGGATGTCAGTCGAACACTGGGTAACGGGCCGTGGAAAACGTTCTGGCGCGTGGCACTGCCGCTGGCTCGTCCAGCAATCATTGCCGGTTTATCATTGGCTTTAATGGAAACCCTGGCAGATTATGGCACCGTACAGTTTTTTGGTGTCAGCACCTTTACCACCGGTATTTTCCGTACCTGGTTCGGTATGGGCAGTGCCGCTGCGGCAGCACAGCTGGCTGCCGGACTCATGGTATTTGTGTTTGCCCTGATAATCGTGGAACGCTATTCACGCCGCAAAGCCCGATATCATCACACTAGCCGTCGGCATCAGGATCTACGTCGATTTCAATTAACCGGAAGCCGTGCTTTACTGGCATTTTGTTTTTGTATGTTGATACTCAGTCTGGGCTTTTTATTACCCGCCATACAACTGCTTAGCTGGACCATTCATGTGGCTGATACCGTGATTGATGCCGCATTTATGAGATTACTGATGAACAGTCTTTCACTGGCTGCATTTGCTGCAGTACTGGCATTAGTGTTAGCCATCATAATGGCCTACGCCCAGCGGCTCTATCCCGGTAAATTAGTCAGTGGTGCTGTTCGTGTGGCAGGTATGGGTTATGCCGTTCCGGGTGCCGTTATTGCGGTTGGGGTGATGATTCCTTTTGCCTGGATTGATAATACACTTGATGATCTGGCTCGCAGCCATTTTGACTTTTCCACCGGGTTATTACTCAGCGGAACTCTGGTCGCAGTTACCTTTGCCTACTTGACACGGTTCCTTGCAGTCTCATTACAAACCGTTGACAGTGGTTTGACGCGTATCACGCATTCCATGGATGAGGCTGGCCGATCATTTGGTTTTCGACCATTACAGATTCTCAGGCAGATCCATATCCCGATGTTAAGTGCCTCATTAATGACGGCATTATTGCTGGTATTTGTTGATGTTTTAAAAGAATTACCCGCTACGCTCATTTTGCGACCATTCAACTTTAATACCTTAGCGGTAAAAGCCTATGAGCTGGCTTCCGATGAACGTTTGGCAGAAGCCGCTCCCGCAGCACTGGCTATCGTCATTGCAGGTATTATTCCGGTCATACTACTGAGTAAAACCATTACCCGATCACGCAAGCTTAAAGTGGCAATTGATGAAAACTGATACCACAATGCACATATCCCAATTACAGGTAAACAATATCAGTATCGGCTATGCGGGCAGGCCGGTTGTGGAAGGCGTTTCCTTTCAATTAAAAGACGGTGAGATTGCCTGTTTACTGGGTCCTTCGGGCTGCGGTAAAACCTCAGTATTAAGAGCCATTGCCGGCTTTGAACCGGTTATGCAGGGCAATATTGTATTGCATGGTAAAACGGTCAGCTCCGCTGATTTTTTCCTATCTCCGGAAAAACGCCGAATCGGTATGGTGTTTCAGGACTTTGCTTTGTTTCCACATCTCACTGTCGCGAAAAATATTGGTTTTGGTTTGCAAAAACTGCCGCGAAAACAACGACAGCAACGTGTTGACGAACTGCTTGAATTAGTCGAGTTGGTCGATTCTAAAGATCAATATCCGCATCAACTTTCCGGTGGTCAGCAACAACGCGTGGCACTGGCAAGGGCCATGGCTCCTCGTCCCGATATTCTGTTACTGGATGAACCGTTTTCCAGTATGGACTCCGATTTACGTGAACAACTCGCTCGTGATGTGCGTGACTTACTGCGACGTGATGGTGTGACTGCGATTATGGTGACGCATGATCAGCATGAAGCCTTTGCCATGGCCGATCAGATCGGCGTACTGGGACAAGGTAAACTGCTGCAATGGGGAAATGGTTATGATTTATATCATCGCCCGGCCAGTCGTTTTGTCGCTGATTTTATCGGACAAGGCGTACTTCTCCCCGGAGAGATTATTGCTGATAACAAGGTCAGCACAGAACTGGGCATTGTCAGCGGTAAAATGACGTCCGATGCGGCTACAGGCCAGAAGGTAAATTTGCTGCTACGACCGGATGACATCATCCATGACGATAATAGTCCGTTAAAAGCCGAAATTGTCGCCAGGGCTTTTCGTGGCGCAGTTTATCTCTACACCCTCAAACTGCAAAGTGGCCAACAGATTTTGTGCCTGGTGCAAAGTCATCATCAGCATGAGATCGGTGAATTTCTTGGAATTCGTCTGGAAGCGGACCATTTGGCCGTGTTTTCAGATTTTCCCTGAATACACCACGAAAATATGTGTGAGGTAGTACCAAGGTACTATATCTATTTGCTGCAATATCTATAAATTATGCATCGTAATTCCCATCCCCCCCTGCCCCTGGAGGCGCAAACCTGTATGCAAAAAATCACCCTTATCAAAACCGTGTTGTTGTTTGTAACAGCTTCATTAAGCGTCACTGCTAATGCGGCATCATTATCTTTGACTGGTACAGTAAACTATAACGCTAATGGCTTTAAGGGAACGGTTTCTCAGGTTGAAAATATCAATGATTTTATGCCTGGCGCTTCAGAAGGCTTTTATGCCGCCAAACCTAATCCAAATGCAATGAATGCTGCGCATGTGCAAACCGCAATATCTAAAGCAGGATCCAGCTTTGTGGTAACGGATTTTTTCAAAATTGAAAATCCCGCTTCGAACGATTTGAATACATCTCCACTAGGGCTGTCATTTTCCGGGTTCTTAATGAAATACGGCACAACTACTTTAATTGGTCTTTTCAATACCCCAATTTCCAGCCTGGATTTCTTAACACACGATGGGAAAGACGTTTCACATATTGCCTATTTCAACACCTCTGTTTCAGAAGTACCTTTACCCGCAGCTTTATGGTTATTTGCTCCGGCTTTAATGGGTTTTTTAGGGTTAAGACGTCGCATGATTCAATAAGCTTTCCCCCTTTACACAAAGAGCCGTGTTTATCACGGCTTTTTTTTGCATTTTATTTCTACAGCCAAACTTTTCAATCATGACTGATTTCTTCCGTTGCCGTTGTCGATAAACTTCCTTTTTTCTCTTTCCTTTCGGCGGATCCATTTTAGAATCCACTGAAAATTCTCATGATTTCTTTTAGCACACTCATAGGGGTAGGAAATTTTCATACAAAAAATAGGGAATTAGTACCAAAGTACACTATCCAGGCGATTCACAACGGCCTAAATTATGAGATGTAGTACACAATAATATTAACAACCGCTGGGGGGCATTTTATGAAAATTTCTAGTTATATTAATACGTTGTTGGTTGCATGCCTGACAACATTGTCATTGACGGTTAATGCAGCAACATTATCACTTATAAATCCTGTCAGTTATCCAACAGGAGGTCCTCCGGGTAACACTGGAACCATTTCAACAGTGGTGAATATCACTGACTACATGCCCGGTGCATCGCAAGGTTATTACATAGCCGATGCTATTCCTAATGCGGTGGATGGATCTCAATTACAAACCGCTTTTAATGCAGCAGGTGTCGGTTTCACTGTCACTGACTTTACTAAAATTGAACCACCTCCTGCAGGTAATATGTTTGACTCTTCATCGCTGGGCCTTGCATTTGAAGGCTTTTTAATGAAAGTCGGGAATTTTACTCTGGTAGGTTTATTCGATACGCCCATTACCTCATTGTTTTATAACAATGACGGACTCTTAGGGATCTCGCATGTGGCCTACTTCAATACTTCTCCTGTATCAGCTGTGCCAATTCCTGCTGCACTGTGGTTATTTGCCCCAGCATTATTAGGCTTTCTGAGCTTCAGACGCCGCCTTGTCAAATAAGGCACTTCATCATCATTCAAAGCCGTGCCCAGCACGGCTTTTTTTTATCTTTCACTCTGACAACCACAAAATCATTTCCCCAGAACATAAGGATTCTTAACAACATGTAAAAATATCAACATACCACTCATAATAGTTGCTATGGTCTTGCTAAACTTCAAAAAAGAAACCATCCCCAATGAACAAATCCAAACCCTGAACAGATGAAAAGTTATATTTATTGGATTGTGAATAGCTGAACATGATGAATTGTCTACAATTTGGCTTAGCCCCTTTTCAGCTTTTATTTATCAGGCTCTTATGGCTATTCATATTACTTATTCCAGCGACCGGTATTGCCCAGCAACAATTTGCGGGGCAGTGGTATGAAGTCGACTCTGAATGGCAATTTCCTGAGCAGCCTGTTAAGTCCATTAATGCGCCAGCACTGACCGGCGGGCAATTTGTCTTCAATTCATCTTTCGAAATCACAGATTCAGATCAAACCATTGTCATTGATTTTAAAAATGCCAGTGTATTAGGTCATTTTCATCACTATATCTCCAATGCGACAGGGAATATTGTTGCCGAAGCGAGAGGGGGAATTGAGTCGGAAGTAAAAAATACGTTTTTTATGCGTCATGGACGAGAATTCAAACTTCCCCCTGGTCGATATCAGCTCACGACACAATTGGTTTCTCCCTATTTTATTGCTGAGCCTCAGCCTTATTGGGACACATTGTCACATTACCGCGAGGCCATAAAATGGGGCAGTGTCATTACGCTGGTCAGCATGGGCGTATTGATCAGTCTTGGAGTGTATTACAGCATTCTGGCGTTAGTCCGAAGACGCACCACTGAAATCATGTATACCTTTTTTATCTTGATGAATGTGATTTACAACGGTACTGCCCTGTTAATTACCCCTGACCTGTTCAATATCCATTGGTTTTATTTTGTCGGTGGTCCTATTTTATTAAGTAACTTTGCCTATATCCTGTTTGCCAAGCATTTATTACAGATAAGGGCTGATACTCACCCCAAACTGGATCTCCTGGCCAAACTGTTTTTGCTGATACTTGCTGTGCTACTTGCTACCGCCATATTCAATAAACACCTGATCATCGAATGTGCCCGCTATGGTGTCGGTTTAATGATGCTTTATGGATTGATTGCTGCACTGGTGCGAGCCTTTGAAGGTTATAAAATCGCCTATTTTTATCTGGTAGCTATTGCCACCTTCTTTGTTATTGGCTCAATAGCCATTTCCAGCAAGGATCTGGAAGGCGTCTACACTATCTATATTGAGCATATTGGTCTGTTAGCTGTAACAGTGGAAGTGCTGCTGATTGGCTTGGTTCTGGGCTACCAGTTCGCCGAAGTTTATCGTGAAAAAGAACGTAACCTGGTATTGGTACAGCACAGTTTGCAAATTGCCCATCATGATGCATTGACTGGTCTCCCTAATCGTTATGCCCTGGATATTTCCATGGAAAAACTGCCAGAAAACGGGATGTTAACGTTACTGGACATGGATAACCTGAAGCTTTATAACGACACCTTCGGGCATCTGAAAGGTGACGAAATGCTGCAGATGTTTGCCCGAATCCTGTCTGAAAAACTTGGAAATCTGGGGGTACTGCACCGTATGGGAGGTGATGAGTTTGCCATCACCAGTAATAGTATTTCCTATGCAGAAAATATCAGAGAGGTCATTTCAGAAACCATCAGTTACATGCGACAGAACGGATTTGAAAAAGCCGGCGTCAGTCATGGCTCAGCGAATATGGTAGAAAGCATCAATATTAATGAGCTCAGAGTACTGGCAGATAAACGCATGTATCATCAAAAACGTACTAATAACCGTCAATGGGCTTAGAACAGGCCTGAGAAATGCTTAATAAAAAAGAACGCTACCATTGTCTGCTGACCATCAGATGCAGCCAAACAGCCTCATTACGTAACTGGGCATCATTGCCGAACGGTAATTCAGGATTGGTGTATTCCACCTTTTTACGGAAATCGTACTCAATTCCTCCAAAAAGCGTCCATTGTGAGTTGTACTTGTAGCTACCGCCAAAAGTCAGGTGATGGTCGAAAATACCGGCAACCACAGGGTTGGTATGTTCTTTGGGAATCGGGTTTTTACCGTAGTTATATCCTGCATATAAAGTCAGTTTATCGTTGTATTGATAGGCCATACCAGTGGCAAAAACCAATTGATTATCCCAGTTCATGGTTGAAGTACTGTTAATGTCAGCTAAACCAGCGATGGAAGGATCCGTCGCCCTTAACTCGGTCTTTTTCATCGCATCAGACCAGTTTATCCAGTTTAGTTTTAGCGATAGCAGCAGTTTGTCATTCATCTGATAGGCGGCGCCAACACCAATCTCTTCTGGTAAAGCCAGTCCTTTCAATGAAACATCATCGTATTTCACCACTCCGAGTCCGGCGCCGGTCATATTAAGTTTAAGTTCACCATCCGTTAACGGCAGCTCTGTTTTACCTGTATAAGTTGCCGCTAAAGTAAGTCTGGGAGTTGCCCGGT
>NZ_DCSO01000023.1:7247-10139 GCF_002325665.1 Methylophaga sp. UBA1464 | reverse complement strand
GGAGTTGCCCGATACTGAATACCCAATTTAAAGCTGGTGCGTAAACTGCTGGCATCTTCAATCTCGATACCCGCGAATGTTGGCGGTGCAGAGGTATCAGCAAAGATCTTTTGTTCCGCCTGCGCATAAACCAAACCGAAACTACCGCCGACTGACCATTTATTATTGACTTCACATCCTATGCCACCGGTCAGCTTGCCCACGGCAAACAAGCCCGAATAGTCATCTTGCGTACCAAAAGCCGTATTCAGGTTTTCAAACACTCCGCCTGAACCGCCTTGTGCAAATAGCCCTGCCCCGACAGTACACGCTATCGTTTCCAGTTTCTGTGCATAGCCCATCCCGCCCAAACCGGTGTAGAGATTACTGGCATGCCGGTCATTACCGAATTGATCCTCATGCGATAAATCCGTTATCCGCAGTAAGGAACCGTAAGTATCAAAATGTTTGTTATGGATTTGAGTCAGGCCGGCCGGATTGGTGTTCAACGCACTGGTATCACGGGCAACAGCTATATCCGCACCCGCCATTAAAGTGGACTCAGCGCCAAAACCAATTAGATTAATACCGTTAGTGGCATGGCTGGCACCAGCAAAAAGCGCTAGAGAACATAGTAATATTTTTTTCATTGGATGCTCATAAATCCGCTGCGCTTTTCATTCGGCCATTCAGCGTTATTTTAAAGGCAAAACGCTTTATCGACGTTCTGAAGATACAACTCAGTAGCGGCCAAAACTATGGTTTATTTAGAGTTGGTTATGTGATTAATCAAACAACGATTTGTCATCAGGCAAGGAAAAATTGCCAGAATATTCCGTGCTTATTATCTTGAGGAATTATTCGATGTTCTGGATCTGTTCCCGCATCTGTTCGATCAATACTTTCAAATCGACGGAATAACGTGTGGTATCGGTATCAATGGATTTGGATCCCAAGGTATTCGCCTCACGGTTGAGTTCCTGCATCAGGAAATCCAGTCGGCGGCCAACCGGTTCATCACGCTGCAGAACGCGTTTGACTTCATCCACATGACTTTGCAAGCGATCCAGCTCTTCGGCGACATCACTTTTCTGGGCGATCAATACAATCTCTTGCTCAAGTCTTTCGGGCTCCAGTGTGACTTCAAGCTCTGCAGCTTTTTGTAACAGACGTTGGCGCTGTTGCTCGAGGATCTCTGGCATACGCTGTTTTACCGCTTCAGCGATTTGCAAAATTTCTTCGCAACGCTGCTGGATCATTTCTGCTAATGCCTGCCCCTCCCTTTCTCTGCCACTGATAAAGTCCGCCAACGCAATGTTCAAAGCATCCACGGCCTGTTGTTTCAATGCCGTTAAATCAACTTGTTCTGTATCGGCGACACCAGGCCATTGCAATAACCGTAACGGATCAAGCGGCATGGTCTGACCTGCCATTTGTGTCAGTTGATCACAGGCATTAATAACCGATTGCGCCAGATTTTCATTAATATTCAGCGCCGTTTGCTGCTGAGAAGGATGATATCGCAGGGTGGCTTCTATCTTGCCGCGCGCCATGCGTTCAGCAAAAATTTTACGGATATCTATTTCCAGCGGTCGAAATGATTCTTCCAGTCGCAAAGCAAGCTCTAAATAACGGTGATTAACGGATCGGACTTCCCAGATAAGCGTACCGAGTTCAGTTACTTGTTCCTGGCGGGCAAAGGCGGTCATGCTTCGTATCACGGTAATTTTCCTGTAGCGGTTAAGCGCCTATGGTAACGAAAACTCAACGTAAAAAGCACGCGTGAGTTGGTTGGCATCAGTATAATCATTGTATTTTACGTAAAGGATAAAGCAGATGCGTCCAAGTGGCCGACAACCCGATCAACTCCNNNNATGCGGAAGGCTCGGTGCTGGTCGAGTTTGGTGACACCAAAGTGTTATGCACAGCCTCGGTTGAAGAACGTATACCGCCATTCTTACGCGGCATGGGTGAAGGTTGGATTACCGCCGAATACGGTATGCTACCGCGTTCTACAGGTTCACGAATGCAACGTGAAGCGGCCCGCGGTAAACAAGGTGGGCGCACCATGGAAATTCAGCGATTGATTGGGCGTTCTTTACGTGCAGCGATTGATTTAAAAGCGCTGGGCGAGCGAACGATCACCATTGACTGTGATGTCATCCAGGCTGATGGTGGCACACGTACCGCTTCCATTACCGGTGCCTTTGTAGCGTTACATGATGCGATTGACTATTTAATTAAAATGCGCAAAATCAAGAAAAGTCCCTTGCATGGTCAAGTAGCTTCTGTTTCAGTAGGTATTCACAATGGTACTGCCGTTCTGGATCTCGATTATGCGGAAGACTCCAATGCCGAAACGGACATGAATGTTGTGATGAATGACGCCGGGGCATATATTGAGTTACAGGGCACTGCGGAAGGTCATGCCTTCAGGACGGATGAACTGCAGTCCATGCTGGCTCTTGCTACAACAGGGATTGAACAACTGATGACTAAACAACGCGAGGCATTGGCAAACTGATGTCTAAAATCGTTCTGGCCAGCGGCAATATCGGTAAGCTGAGAGAGCTATCACAGATCCTCAGTCCTTTGGGTTTAGAGCTGATCGCACAATCTGATTTGAATGTTCCTGAAGCCGATGAAACAGGTCTCAGTTTCGTTGAAAATGCGCTCATTAAAGCCCGTAATGCATCGCTGCTGACTGGTTTACCGGCGATTGCCGATGATTCCGGAATTGAAGTTGATGCATTACATGGTGCGCCGGGCATTTTTTCATCACGTTATGCCGGGCCGGATGCCTCCGATACCGATAATATCCAGGCATTGCTCGAGGCAATGAAAGATGTGCCCGAAACGGAACGAACGGCCCGCTTTCAATGTGTGGTGGTATTTATGCGTCATGCCGAAGTT
>NZ_DCSO01000023.1:6522-7148 GCF_002325665.1 Methylophaga sp. UBA1464 | reverse complement strand
GAAGATCCTACTCCACTGATTTGTCAGGGAAGTTGGCAGGGACAAATCCTGCAGTCACCACTAGGTGATGAAGGGTTTGGATATGACCCTATATTTTGGGTGGCCGAAACCGATTGCACAGCGGCAGAGCTTTCACCTGAACAGAAACATGCGATTAGTCATCGTGGTAAAGCCATGCGTCAATTTATGGAAGAATTTAAATATACCCGTCATCAACCTTAATCGACATCACATGTTCACAACGCATTCAATACCACAGTTATTCAGCCTTGCAGACTAAAACCATTCAGGCTGATAGTGCCATGTTCAACTTCACTGCTTTGCCACCGCTAAGCCTGTATATCCATGTGCCCTGGTGCGTACGTAAATGCCCCTATTGCGATTTTAATTCACATCAGGCCGGTGAAACGATTCCTGAAACAGCCTATATCGACGCATTGATACGGGATCTCGAACAGGATCTTCCTCTGGTCTGGGGACGTACAATTCAAAGCATATTTATCGGCGGTGGTACCCCCAGTCTGTTCAGTGCTGAAGCCTACGACCGCTTATTTTCCGCTTTGCGTGCGTTATTGCCTATCCGTGCCGATGCGGAGATTACTCTGGAAGCCAACCCCGGTACCTTT
>NZ_DCSO01000023.1:5655-6456 GCF_002325665.1 Methylophaga sp. UBA1464 | reverse complement strand
AAGCCAACCCCGGTACCTTTGAAGCTGCCAGGTTCACCGACTATCGTGCCGTTGGTATTAATCGTTTATCAATCGGCATTCAAAGTTTTAATGGTGACTCATTGACAGCCTTAGGCCGTATTCATGATGGCAAACAGGCTATTCGTGCAGCAGAAATTGCACATCACGCCGGCTTTGATAATTTCAATCTGGATTTAATGTTTGGCCTGCCCAAACAAACCGCAGAACTTGCCAGAAAAGATGTGGAAATGGCGATTACCCTTGAACCAACTCATATTTCCTATTATCAGCTGACCATTGAACCCAATACTTTTTTTCATCAGTCACCACCACCATTACCGGATGATGAACCGATCAATGACTGGCAACTCGCCAATCAGCAACGGCTTGCTGAAGCAGGCTATCTGCAATATGAAGTGTCGGCCTATGCCAAAAAAGGCTGCCAGAGCCGTCACAATCTCAACTACTGGCAGTTTGGTGATTATCTGGGTATCGGAGCCGGAGCTCACGGTAAAGTCTCCAATGCGGCCACACAGTCCATTGAACGTATCGTTAAACAAAAACAGCCCCAAGCCTATCTGGATCTGGTCGATAGTCCACAACGTATTCTGAAACAAGAACAGGTTGGCATTAATGACATTGGGTTTGAGTTTATGCTTAATGCATTACGGTTGACGGATGGTTTTGCCCCATCATTATTTATGCAACATTGTGGGATGCCGTTGGCGACGATAAAGAACCAACTCGCTGAAGCTGAAGAACGGGGATTGATTGAGTATTCCGTTAAGTGGATTCGACCTA
>NZ_DCSO01000023.1:3921-5571 GCF_002325665.1 Methylophaga sp. UBA1464 | reverse complement strand
AAGAATTAGGTCAACGTTATTTAAACAGTTTAATTGAACTATTTTTGCCGCAATAATATGCTGGCACAGGTATTTAAGGGAGTCACCACCATGCTGCAACGCCATCTTCTGGCTGCGGGAATCACATTATTAATGACCATGCCATTACAGGCTGATGTTTTATCCATTGCCGAACCCACCTATAACACCCCGAATTCCGAGTCTGGTGTGCTTCGTCCTACACGTGGGATGACGATGCAACAAGTCGAACAGAAATTTGGGACAGCAGAGCAGCAATTTGCCCCAAAAGGCACACCAGCCATTACACGCTGGCAATATTCGCAGTTTGATGTGTACTTTGAAAACCAGCTGGTGATTCACTCGGTGGTTCAGCGAAAACCAGAGTAGCGAAGCAAGGTATTTAAGTCTCGCCCAGAAAACGGCGTTTTGCCCATGCCGGTAATGTGCCGACCCTGGCATGATGAAGTGAATCCATTTCAATCACAATCAATATCAGCACACTGACCAATGTCGGCAAAAAGCTCAGTCCTCCGACAAAGGCAAAAGCCGCCTCTTTCATCAAACCAAGATAGGTATAACTCAACCAACCCAACACAGCAATGCTGACAACCACCGTTAATACAATGGCAAAGAAAAAGCTCCAGCGCCGGGCGATCTGCCAATGTATATAGACAAACTCACTCTCCTCACGTTTGATACGACTGGCTCGTATAAACGTGTAACCGAGAAACAAAAACGATAACAACGGCACCAGCACTATAAACTCAAAATAACTCTTGCCGGTTGCGGCAATCGCCGTAAACAGCAGGATATGATTCGCAATCAGATTAGTTAAAAAGATATCGTGCGGCATTCTGGCCGCCGTTCTTTCATGTTCCTCTGGTGCCGTTATTTCAGTCATATTATCTGGCCAGGTTGTTGATGATCGCCTCGCGTACTGAGTCCAATGTAGCATTTACGGTAATCACAGGTGAACTACTTTGCTTGATGGCAATATCCGGATCTTTGAGACCGTGGCCTGTCAGTGTACAGACAACGGTACTTCCTTCTGGAATCTTACCGGTTTGAATATCACGCAAAGCACCAGCGACGGATGTTGCGGAAGCGGGTTCGCAGAAAATACCTTCTTTTTCGGCCAGTAATTTCTGAGCGGCCAATATTTCGTCATCAGAACATTCATCAAACCAGCCCTGCGATTCTTCTTTAACTTTCCAGGCCATATCCCAGCTTTGTGGATGACCGATGCGAATTGCTGTCGCAACTGTTTCTGGATCATCCACCATGGCACCACGCATAAACGGCGCGCTACCATTTGCCTGATAACCGACCATTTTGGGGCGATTACCGACAATAGCCCCACCGGCATATTTACAATGTCCATGGCAGTAGGCACAAGCTTCGGTGACATGATCGCCGCTGGCTGATGAGTACTCACAATAGCCAATCCAGTGCGCGGTGATATTACCGGCATTACCCACTGGCAGACAATGATAATCGGGAGCACGTCCCAGCTCTTCAATAATCTCAAACGCCGCAGTTTTCTGACCTTGCAGACGATATGGGTTAATTGAATTCACAATGGTGACCGGAGCATGTTCTGCTACATCTTTGACTAATTGCATACCTTCATCAAAGTTACCTTTGATTTGA
>NZ_DCSO01000023.1:1386-3783 GCF_002325665.1 Methylophaga sp. UBA1464 | reverse complement strand
CCACAACAGCATTGTGCATCATGGCCTGAGCCAGTTTACCCTGGGCGATTTTGCCATCCGGAATAATGACGAATGCGGTAATACCGGCACGCGCCGCATAAGCCGCCGCAGCAGCAGACGTATTACCGGTAGAAGCACAGATAATCGCTTTACTGCCCTCTTCGACGGCTTTCGTTACTGCCATGGTCATACCACGATCTTTGAAAGATCCGGTTGGGTTCAGACCTTCATATTTGACGTAAATATCAACATCTTTACCAATTAGTTTGGGGATATTGTTCAGCTTTAATAAAGGCGTATTACCTTCACCAAGACTGATAAGACGAGTGTCATCGTTGACCGGTAAACGGTCACGGTAACGATCAATCAAGCCAGTGTAGCGTGGACGAAATGGCATAAATGTTTCCTCTTTAATTCTTTAACGGGCGTTTAAATCAGCCCAGCGATTCCATGCGAATACGCATGATCGCATCCTTAACAGTGTCTAATGCTTCGATTTGAGCGATAGCTTCATCCATATTTTTCTCAACTACCGGTTGGGTCAGCATGATGATCGGCACGGTACCTTCTTCTTCTTCCGGTTGTTTTTGTAATATCGCTTCGATATTGATGTCCTGCTCACTAAAAATGCGGGTAATGTCTGCCAACACGCCGGGTTTGTCTTCCGTGTTGATTCGCAGGTAGTAAGAAGTAATTACTTCAGACATTGGCAAGATTGGTGTGTCCTTTAACGAATCAGGCTGGAAAGCCAGATGCGGTACACGATTTTCCGGATCCGTGGTCAAGGCTCGAACAATATCCACGATATCTGCAACCACGGCTGATGCAGTCGGCTCAGCACCGGCACCGGCTCCATAGTACAACGTTGGTCCTACCGCATCGCCTTTTACTACCACGGCATTCATTACACCATTTACGTTAGCAATCAAACGACGTTTTGGAATTAATGTCGGATGAACCCGCAGCTCAACCCCTTGTGCTGTTTTTTTGGCAATCCCCAGATGTTTGATGTGATAGCCCAATTCTTCAGCGTACTGCACATCTTCCTGGGAAATTTTGCTGATGCCTTCGGTATAGGCTTTATAAAACTGTAACGGAATACCAAATGCAATAGAGGCCATGATGGTCAGCTTGTGTGCCGCATCAATGCCTTCGACATCAAATGTCGGATCCGCTTCGGCATAACCCAGCGCCTGGGCTTCAGCCAGTACATCGGCAAAGTTACGGCCTTTATCACGCATCTCGGTAAGGATGAAGTTGCCGGTTCCATTAATGATACCTGCCAACCATTCAATCCGGTTTGCTGCCAGACCTTCGCGGATGGCTTTAATAATAGGAATACCGCCAGCTACCGCCGCTTCAAAAGCAATGGTGACGCCTTTTTCCTGAGCCTTGGCAAACAGCTCATTACCATGCATGGCGATTAACGCTTTGTTGGCAGTAACAACGTGTTTGCCGTTTTCAATCGCTTGCATCACTAAATCGCGGGCAATACCAGTGCCACCAATCAATTCAACGACAATCTGAATTTCCGGGTCATTGACGACTGAAAAAGCATCATCGGTTAAATCAATACCAGTGAGGTCACAGGTTTTGGGTGAATCCAGATTTTTATCCGCTGCACGCGTAATTTCGATACCACGGCCAGCGCGACGGCTAATTTCTTTAGAATTTCGCTTTAAAACACTGACAGTACCGCTACCAACAGTGCCTAAGCCAAGAATACCAATTTTGACTGATTGCACTTTTTGCCCCCTAACCTTTTTTCATCATGTCACGGATACCACGGATTGCCTGCCGGGTACGGTGCTGATTTTCAATCAGTCCGAAACGCACATATTCATCGCCGTATTCACCAAATCCGATACCCGGAGATACGGCCACCTTAGCTTCTTTAAGCAGTTTCTTACTGAATTCCAGAGACCCCATTTCACGGAATTGTTCCGGAATTTTCGCCCATACAAACATGGTTGCTTTTGGTTTTTCTACAGGCCAACCAATCGCATTCAACCCTTCACACAACACATCACGGCGTTGTTTATAGGTTTCAACAATTTCAGCCACACACTCTTGCGGCCCATCCAGAGCCGTAATGGCTGCCACCTGAATCGGCGTAAACATACCGTAATCCAGATAGGACTTCATCCTGGCCAGTGCCGCAACCAATGTAGGATTACCTGACATAAAGCCTACACGCCATCCGGGCATATTGTAGGTTTTAGATAAGGTATAAAACTCCACAGCTACATCAATCGCGCCGGGGATCTGCAAAATGGATGGCGCTTTATAACCATCAAAGGTGATCTCACCATACGCCAAATCATGGACAACCCAAATCTGATGCTCTTTGGCAAAATCAACAACCCGCTGGAAGAAATCCAGATCAACGCACTGGGT
>NZ_DCSO01000023.1:0-1278 GCF_002325665.1 Methylophaga sp. UBA1464 | reverse complement strand
CACATTGCGTAGTAGGATTGCCCGGAAAATTCAGCACCAGCATTTTCGGTTTCGGCCAGGAATCCTTAACCGATTTTTCCAGTTCCGCAAAAAAATCGACATCCGGTGTTAACGGCACATGACGAATATCTGCGCCAGCAATCACAAATCCATATGGATGAATCGGATAGGCAGGATTGGGGACCAATACTGCGTCGCCAGGTCCAACGGTTGCCAATGCCAGATGCGCCAAACCTTCTTTGGAGCCGATGGTCACGATGGTTTCGGAGTCCGGATCAAGGGTCACATCATATTTGCGCTGATACCAGTCGCAGATGGCTTTACGCAGACGTGGAATACCTCTGGAAACGGAGTAACGATGGGTGTCCGGTCTTTGCGCAGCTTCGACTAATTTTTCTACAATGTGCGCGGGCGCCGGTTTATCCGGGTTCCCCATACCAAAGTCGATAATATCTTCACCGCGCGCACGCGCTTTTGCCTTCAAATCATTTACAATGTTGAAAACGTATGGCGGAAGACGCTTGATTCTGGGAAATTCGTCGTTCAACTGAGCACCTGCTATTAGCTAAAACGGTTGGCAAACCAAGCAAAATAACTGAAAATCATTCACACTTCAAATTGATTTAATACAGTGGATTAATATGAGTCAACAAGACCAATTGTACACGACGATCATTAATGATCTCCAAAAGGGAAAACTGGTGTTGCCTACACTGCCTGAGGTAGCCCTCAAGGTTCGTGAAGTTGCCAATAATCCAGACGTAACTGCAGTGCAGCTCGCCGATGTAATTACAACTGATGCAGCCCTATCTGCCCGGCTTTTAAAAGTGGCAAACAGTCCATTATATCGCGGTCGAGTCGAAGTTGAATCGGTGCAAACGGCGGTTACCAGGCTTGGGATTCCAATGATACGCAACCTGGTGACCAGCCTGGTAATGGAACAAATGTTCCGTCCTACCAATAAGCGACTGGAAAACAGAATGCGCGATTTATGGCAACACAGCATCGAAGTTGCCGCAGCAAGTCAGGTCATTGCATCCAAACACCCCCATATTGCAAACGATGAAGCGCTACTTGCAGGCCTGCTCCATGAAATTGGTGCATTACCGATTTTGATGAAAGCCGCCGATATGCCTGAACTGCTGGAAGATACTCGCCGTCTGGACACATTGATTGAGAATCTGTATCCAAAAATTGGTGCTGCGATTCTGAAAAGCTGGGATTTCCCGGAAACTCTCGTCACTGTTGCAGCAGAACATGCCAATCTTAATCGCAACA
>NZ_DCSO01000106.1:16010-17824 GCF_002325665.1 Methylophaga sp. UBA1464 | reverse complement strand
AGCAGTGGTGGATATGAAAGATAAACAAGCCCTAAAAAAAGCCGCTGCCTTGAGAGACAAGACAGCGGCTTTTTTAAGTTAAGAGTTATTCGTCTAATAATGCGTCACGATTGTCTTCACGGATACGTGGCAGAATCCACATTTCATACATGGATACTACCCACATAAAGGCAAAGGATAGTGCCATTGCACCACCACCAATCATTACAAACCAGGCAAAATTCGGATTCAGTTTGGTCAGCCACCATGCACTGATATCTATCAACAGAAAAATATAGGGCATTGAAATAACGAACACTTTTAACGGTTTTGGTACACCGGCGGCTAAACTGAAAATCAAGCCGACAAACATAAAGATAAATGCGATACCAAATAAGTGAATATGCGAAACGCGGGCAAGAGCCGTAATACTGGCACCAGTGTCCACCACCGCGCGTTCTTTTATTTGTTGGAAGTCAGAGTAATCCGGGACTGCACCACCGGCATCTGCGTTATGACAGATAATACATTTCGTTTCAAAAATCTGTTTAATACCATCATTTTCATACGCGTCTTCGGTGGCACCAGCGTGCACCCAGCTAATGATTTTTTCACGTTCATCATCAGTGGCCATGGATTTCATTGAACCGTGTAATTTATTTTCGAGCAGAGAGTTACTTCTATTACCGTAATAGCTGTAAACGATGTCATCAACGGATAGTCCATATTTTCCATCTGCAAGGCCATGAGTCAGCTGAATCTGTACGATTGCCATCAGATAACCCACAGCGACCACAACCAGATATCCGGTAAATAGTGCTTTTAATGATGTGCCTTGACTGGCGAGATTGAGGTTGTGATTTTTTGCCATGTTGTTTCCCTTATTTTTATTGTGTTTATTCTATTACATCACGCATTTTCTGAGTAGCCGAAAACTTTATTTACTGCCAAAAACCTGCTGCAGCAGTTCCGATGTTCGTGCCGCTGGATTGTTACGGATCTTCTGTTCTTCCTGCGCTATCATCACAAACAAACCATCCAGCGCCTGACCGGTGACATAGTCCGGCAGATCCAGATTCAGATCCTGTCCGACAACGGGGACCGAGCTTAGTTGATCGTCCAGTTGATTGTAATAGCGGGTAGCCCCAACCTCATTGAGCGATGTATCAATGATCGGTTCAAATAAACCGGCCAGCTTGCCACGGGTTTTATCTTCAAAAAAACGCGTAGCCGAGTCAGTCTCGCCATTAAGAATGTTACGGGCATCATCAATGGTCATGCTTTTAATGGCATCAATCATAATTGACGTTGCCTGTGGTGCAGCTTTTTCTGCAGCCCGATTAATACTTTGTTCAAAATCGTCTGCCATTTTATTCAGGCCCAGCTGACGCATTAAGCCAGCGGCTTGTTGTACACGCGGTGGTAAAGGGATACGGATTTGCGGGTTGTTCAGATAACCACCTTCTTTGCTGACATTTTCCACCGCCTTTCTGGTACCGGTTTCCAGTGCCTCTTTCAAGCCGTTCGCAATAGTATCAGCGCTTAAATCCGAACCTTGTGACGATTCAAGTGCTGTACTGCCTGATTTACTGAAGTCTTCCAGGAATTTTTTCCAGTCTGCATGGCTGGGGGAGGTTGCCAGTAACGAGAATAAAAAAACGATGGAGGTAAACGTTGCCGAAAATTTCATAATGTCATTCCTTTCATACCGAAGAGCTGCTGATCTTTCAGAGCCCAGTCCTTAGGAGTGGGATTGAAAAACACACAAACTGTAATTGCCTGTCGCTAATATGGAACTGCTATACGCATTCCTCGCGCATTGCGTGACGTTTTTC
>NZ_DCSO01000106.1:8534-15933 GCF_002325665.1 Methylophaga sp. UBA1464 | reverse complement strand
CGCGCATTGCGTGACGTTTTTCAATTCATAACAAAGGCAAAAAGATCATCAGACCTAAACTTTGATAGTGCCTGTATGACTCAATAAGCGTCAAGCCATCTTTTATGCCAGTTTTAGAATAACGAACAAAAAAAAGCCGGCTAAAAGTTTAACCGGCTTTTCATTTCTGTATCGGATCGTGTTATCAGCTAGGGACAACGTTTTCCGCTTGTGGACCTTTCTGACCTTGTGTCACTTCCATCGTGACAGATTGGCCTTCTTTCAGAGTTCTGAAACCATCTGATTTAATCGCGCTGTGATGTACAAAAACATCCGGACCATCGGCGCGTTCAATAAAACCGAATCCTTTTGCGTCATTGAACCATTTCACTGTACCTGTAACTTGCTCTGCCATATCAACCTCAATATCTTAAATCTTCTGCTAACTTAACTCCTAAGTCAGCTTACACTACCCCTTAAAAAGGGGTTAATCGCATTGTACGCCCAAAATTTAACAAAAAGTCACATTTATTTTGGAGTTTACAATTTTTTTTTAGGGTTAAAATTAGCTGTAAAAACGGCAAAAAAAACTGTAATTTATTGAAATATATGAATTTATAAGGATTTTATCGTTCTGGTTAACTGGCATTAATGAAAATGTAGATTGGCAAATTTCAAACTGCGTGCACAGTTAAAATGCGCGACTTCCCTCAAATTTCAGCTTAAACCGGTTTGAAATCAGCTGGCGTTTCAGAACCTTCTCCATAGAAAAACTTTTCCAGTTCGGTTTTTAAAAAAGCCTGGGATTTCGGATCTGCAAGAGATAAACGATATTCATTTATCAGCATAGTTTGATGTGCTATCCACATTTGCCAGGCTTCTTTAGAGACGGTCTCATAGATTTTTTTGCCCAGATCGCCGGGATAAGGTGGAAAGTCGAGTGCTTCTGCTTCTTTGTTGAGTTTTACACAATGCACGGTACGTGTCATAGCATCCTCTCGGTTGATGATAAGAATTCAATTAATTGTTTAACCGGGGCGGGTAAGCCCAGTGTTAACGCCTTGTCTATTTTAACCCAGATATGCTGATTATTCTCAGCAACTATATTAATGGGATCTGCAGTGAAAATATGGGGGTGGATCGTTAATTTGAAATGACTGAAAACATGCTTGATTTCAGGCATTGATGATTGAAAGACAGCATTTTTTACCGGCAGAATGTTATCTGCTACTTGAGCCGCGGCTTCAGGAAAGCTCCACAAACCACCCCAGATGCCACTTTGTGGACGTTGTTCCAGTAATATGTGGTTATCCTGATGAATGTATATATACCAATTAGTTTGACGTACAGGTTGCTGCTTTTTGGTTTTACGGACTGGGAATAATGTGGGGTCACCGGAAGCGTAGGCCTGGCAATCGGTTATTAGTGGACATCTTTGGCAGTCCGGGCGACTGCGAGTACACAGGGTTGCGCCTAAATCCATTTGTGCCTGAATGTAATTAGCAATTCGCGTTGAGGGTAATAACTCTTCTGCGCGTTGCCACATGGCTGTTTCAGCGTGTTTTTCTCCTGGCCAGATGTTGCTCGCATCATATCGTGCCAGTACCCGTTTTACATTACCGTCAAGAATCGGGAAACGCTGATGAAAAGCAAGTGCCATAATAGCCCCTGCTGTAGAACGCCCGATTCCCGGCAAATGTAACAATGACTGAAAATCCTCAGGCACCTGAGAATTATGCTGTTGTTGCATCTGAATGGCGGCTTTATGCAGGTTACGACCACGAGCATAATAACCCAGTCCTGACCAGAGACTCAGAACGTCATCGACATGTGCGTCAGCCAGGGCATCAATATGCGGGAATTTCTCAATAAAACGCTGATAATAGGGGATGACCGTAGCAACCTGAGTCTGCTGCAACATCACTTCCGAAAGCCAGATATGATAAGCCGAGGCATTTTGCTGCCACGGTAAATCCTTACGACCATGTTGGTCATACCACGCTAATAAACGGTCACTGAAAGTGCTTGAAGTCAAAATAGAATCAGGCCGTGTTCCGGAATGAGCACGGCCTTTAGTTTGTCATTGATTAGAATAAACCCTTGAGTTTTTCTTTCAGCAGGTCTTCTGTTGATGGTGAAGATTCCTTTTCAGGCGCTTCTTCGGATGTTTTTTCTTCTGTTGCTGATTCTTCAACGGGCTCTGAAGAGGCGTCAGATTTAGATTCAATACCGAGCTTACCACCAAGCAAACCGCCAAGCCCGTCGCCCAGCTTTTCCTTAAGTTTTTCTTCGGCTTTGGCTTTTACTTCACCAGTGGCCTGGTCTTTGATAACCGAGGCCATATCAACTTTTGGTCTTGGATTGTCAAAACTACCCGTAATTTTTACCGGAATGGTCAGACCTTTAAGATCTTCCAGTGTTTTGCCCCCCTGGCCTTCAGCAGTTCCCACGATCGAAACGCGAACCGCATAATCAATGACCTCTCTTGGAATATCAATATCGCCCGCACCAGTGACGCGTAACAATGGCGACATCAATTCAAGATCCTGATTATTAACAATACCTTGCTTTGCTGTAAATGTGCCTTTTAGACTGCTGAAATCAGTTTGTACCGGTTCATTAGACTCAGCAGCTTTCTGACCGGAAAGCAGTGCTTTAGCCTGACGAATGGCTTCAGCAATATTAATGCCTTTCAATGCGCCATCAGTAAAGGAAAATGCGCCGTTGCCATCCAGGCTTTGTTTAATGGCATCAACATCCTTACCACTGCCATTAAGCTTTACACTGGCATTGGCGGTTCCAGAAATACGATCATTACCGGTCAGATCTTTTAATAAAGGCCCAGCCTGCACACCTTGCAGGTTTTCATCTACAGCCAGTTTCAGGCTGTCTGCACGGGCATCCAGGCTGACATTACCCTGATACTTTCCCATATAGAGATCTGCCGCTAAAGGACTGAGTTTAATCAACCCGTCTTTGGCATCAATCGTAATGAGTATATTTTCGCTACTGATACCGCTGGCTTTAAGTTTGCCGATTTTGAAGCTGCCTTTGGCATTGATATCCCGCAATGTCTCTAATGGTAATTCACTTGCACCACCTGTGGCGGCAGTGGATGGTGTAGCAACTTCTTTGGCTGTATTTTCTTTGTCTTCTTTAGCCGGTGGTAAGTAGCGATCGGCATCAATCTGATCCAATGTCAGGTTAAATGTATAGGCCGGCTTTTCAAAATTACTGATACCAAATTGACCAGCAAATTGGCTTTGGTCAAGTGTCAGTTGTAAATCTTTGGCATTAATGGAATTTTTACTGCCGCTGATTTCACTGCTCAACTGAACCAGTTCCAGTGTGGTGTTATCTGCCATTTCCGGTAATTCAATTTTTAAATCGTTAGCTAATTTACGTAAATTGAACGGTTTGACCTGTACATTGCCATTAAAAGCCAGATCATCCGACAAAATCCTGTCGCCTTGCAACCGGCCACTCATTGTCAGATCGGCTAGTTTTATAACGAGGTCATTGGCTTGAAAGGTTTCATCTGCCAGATTGGCAATAATATTGCTGTTTACTTCCAGTTTGGCTTTGCCGCCTGGCAGTTTTTCATCTTCGATGTCTGCAGTGATCGCCAGATTAGTAATGCGATGCTGCTGGCTGCCCAGATTGGCTTCGATTAATCCATTAACACTGGCATTGATTTTTTGATCTGAACCGGTCGCCTGTAAATCCAATTTCAAATTATTGATTGTTACCAGTTCACTGGCCATATTTGCGTTAATATCGGCTTGAAGATCCAGATTAGCCTGTTGTAACGGCATAGCAGAGCTATTGGCTACCGTGTTGAATTTGAGTGATTCCAATGCATATATCTGGTTTTCTAAATCAACGATGACCTTGCTGTCGAGTTTGATATGGGCCTTGACTTCAGGCTTACTGCTGATAAGGTCAAACGATGTTGTTAAAGCGGTTGGTTGTCCGGGAACCAGAGGATCAGTATCAAGATTGAGATTACGCAGTTGAAAATTTTCATCTTTACTGGCGTCTGACCACAATACATTGGCATTAGTCAATTTAACCCCTGCGATACTGATTGCAGCCAGTCCACCCGAAGGTTCAGTTGAAGGACTTTCAGAAGTAGTGGCGGTCGCATCATCTGAGATCTCATCCGCCTTTGTCAGATCATCCCAGTTGGTCACACCTTGTTCATTTGTTTCCAGATTCAATAACAAACCATCCAGAACAATTGTGTCCATTTCCAGTTGCTTTTTCAATAAAGGCATCAGTTTAATACGAATTTCAGCCGCCTGGACGCTGGCGAATGATTCAGCCTTAAAGCCACTGGCATTACTAAGAGATAAAGGACCAAGCTCCAGTGCTATCCAGGGGAAGACAGATAAGCCTATATCTCCCTGTAAGGTCAATTTACGACCTGTGGCTTTTTCAACCTGTGCCGCAATTTCGTCTTTATAGTCATTAGGATCAATGATAAACGGAAGTGCTGCGAGAGCAGCGATAGCGATGATGATGATTGCGATAATCAGTTTGATAAAGGTGCGCATGCTTTGATCCTGTACTTAGATGGGTGTATTACAATGATGATAAGCCATTTGACGACGTTTATGAACCGGCTTTAATGATATAGGTGAAGCGTTCATAATCCAGTGTGGCCGAATAAACATCCTTGGTTTCCACGTTGAGAGGATCACCTTTGGCATTAAATACAGTTAACTGCCGTTTAGGGCTAAAGACACCTTTCTGGGTTATAAGTGCTGGAATTTGAGTATTTAATTGTAATGCAGGATATACAAGATTTCCGGACTTAGGCTGACAGGTCGCAATTTCCGGCGTACCGTCGATTAAGCTGAGACCAGCCTGGGCATTATTCTGCCAATCATTGCAAAACCAGCAAATGGTGGCCAGTTGCAGTGAGTTTTGCATTTTAAGCAAAACCAGTTCGTTTACATCAATATTATCGTTGCATTCGGTAATCAGCAGTAAGCTGCCATGTTCAGAGTTATTTAATACCATCGTTTTCATACTGGGTGAGGCTGCCCCATTCAGAAAGTTAACAATGGCTGCATACCCGTGAACCAGTTCAACAGAACCAGATTCGATTAACTGTTTTCTGGGAGACTGTCGTTGATAACTGGCTGCCAGTTGGGGCATAACCTGTCGAATCAGCAGTAAATCCAACCTGTTTTCCTGCTTATTTATTGGTATAAGTTTTTGCCCGAGAATGGTTAACACGTCCTGAGTCTGTAACATGCGGTTATCAGGTATCTGACGTATTAGTTGTGGTGTTTTTGACATGGCCTTCGGGGCTTGATCTGTCTCTGCTTCAATACAGAAAAAGCCGGTTAATAAAAAGGCATTCTCCAGAACTTGCTGTTGTGGCGGAATATCAGTAATCAAAACTTTATTAACCACTTCTGAAAGCATTGAATACAGGCGTATGACAGAATGTTTCGACAGGCTGTAGGGGTCGGCAATAACCGTTAACGCAATGAGCTTATATATATGTGCAAAGCTATCACTGCTGACCAGCGGCGATATTTCAGGTTTAAGATCCAGAGCTTTGGCTTTCTCAAGGTAAATTAACAGTTGATTTAACTGTAACCAGCAATCTTTCGCCGCGGTTCGATAATGAACAGTGGCATGCAAAATTTGTAAGGCAATTAGCTCACTGCCGCGGTTTAAACAAAACAGAAATCGGGTCTGATCGGCCGGACGTTCACCACGTTGATAGTGTTTGTCCGCCAAAGTGAAATATAACTCGGCCAGACAACGCAAAGTTTGGCTAAAGTTAAACAGGTTTTTTGGTGTGGGTCTTTTCAGGCTGGACTCGGCAGCAATAATTTTACTGTCACGGCTTAATAAAAGTCGTTTAAGCTCGAGGTAATAAACATCGAGCAGGTTAATCTGCCGGCTTTCGGAAATATGCTGTTGTTTAATGGATTGTAAGTTGGCCAGCAGGATGGACAGTCGTTGCGGCAGATCATCTGTAAGCTGAGATAACCAGGTTTTCAACAGGACAGGATCGGTAATGATATCTCCGCGTTGCTCACTGCTCACCACCGAGGTCAGTAAATGCAGTTTAGGAAGATCTGCTGCAGGCTTCGCCTGTGTTCCCAGCAATTTGGTGCCCAGCCACATGCTGAATAATCGGGGATTGATTACTTTGGCAGGGGATTGCAGAAAATGAAAACCTTTAGCTGATAATTTAGTTGATTGGGCAAAATGTCTTTCAGCAAAAGCGAAGACAGAAAATAAATTACTACTGGTTAACGGTAATTTTATCTGCAGCAGATTTTTTTCATGATTGATTTTACGCCGGCTACAGTAAATATTAAGCAGGTTGATATCCCGATGTTGCCAGGCTTTTAAACCTTCGGCATTGTCGATATTGTAAAAATATAAAACGGCATGTCCTAATCGGCTGATTTGCCATTGGTAATTCAACGATGAATTGTACTGCGATAATAAGGCCTGCAGCTGTTGATGATCTGCATCTGTGAAGCCGAAGCATCGTATCCGCAGATTAGCCAATTTAACTTTGCTCCGCCTCTGAAGAAGGCTGCAGCTGACGAAGCCGAACCGTTCTGATGGCATTGTCTGCGGTTTGAATGACCTCGATAATATAATCGTTAATACGTAAACTTACCCCGGGATCAGGAATACTTTCCAGATATTCCAAAACCAGACCGTTGATGGTTTTGGGCCCATCCGTTGGCAGGCCCCAATCCAATGTTCGATTCAATTCGCGGATAGTTGCCGAACCATTTATCAGATAACTTCCATCACTCTGAGGATGAATTTCTTTTTCATCATCAATGGTATTGGCGGTAAATTCACCGACAATTTCTCTGAAGATATCCTCCAGTGTGATCAAACCTAATAAGTCACCATATTCATCTACCACCAGACCGGTGCGGCGCAGTTTACGTTGAAACTGAATCAATTGGGTATTGAGAGGCGTGTCTTCTGGAACGAAATAAGCTTCTTTAACAATGCTCTCAAACGTTTGTAGATTCAGGTTGTCCTGAGTCATAAGATTCAGTGCTTTACGAACATGCAAAATGCCAACGATATTATCCATACTGTCACGATAGACGGGCAGTCTGGTATACCCGCAATGGGAAAGTTGTTTAACGATTTCAGCAAATGGCTGATTGATATCGATGCCTTCAATTTCATTACGCGGGACCATTACATCGTTTACCGTAACCTGCTCCAGATCCAGAATACTCATCAACATATCTTTATGGCGGTTTGGAATCATGCTGCCGGCTTCCATTAGAGCCACCCGCAATTCTTCTATGTTAATGGCTGTTGAGGTTGCATCTTCACGAGAAACACCAAACAAGCGCAGCAAACGATTGGTAATAATGCTGGTAAACCACACTAAAGGGTAAAGGATGAACTT
>NZ_DCSO01000106.1:0-8432 GCF_002325665.1 Methylophaga sp. UBA1464 | reverse complement strand
AAGGGTAAAGGATGAACAATAAAGGTTTTAATACAAAACTGGCAGGATAAGCCACGCGTTCGGGATGTAGGGCGGCAAGTGTTTTTGGCGTGACTTCAGCAAATAATAAAATCACTAAAGTTAAGGTGAATGTCGCCACGACGATACCGTTCTCGCCAAGTAGCTTGATCCCGATAACGGTGGCAATAGCCGAGGCAAAAATATTCACAAAATTATTGCCCAGCAGGATTAAACCGATCAAACGATCTGGTCTTGCCAAAAGACTGCTGGCAATCATTGCACCGCGATGACCCTGTTGGGCAAGATGTTTTAATCGATAACGGTTCAATGACATCAATGCCGTTTCAGAGCTGGAAAAAAACGCTGATAACACCAACAGGAAAAACAGAATGAGAAACAGCGCGATTAAGGAGGTATCTTCCAGCATCAGTTTAGCTTTGTATTAAGAATTCAAGGACTAATTTGCTACCAACATACGCCAGTAGTAAAAATCCAAAACCGGATAAGGTCCACTTTACGGCAGTCTGGCTACGCCAGCCATATTGATTGCGGCCCCATAACAAGGCTGCAAAAACCAGCCAGGCAATAATTGAGAATACGGTTTTATGTGCCACATGCTGAGCTATAAAATCGTTAACAAACACAAAGCCCGTAATCAGTCCCAATGTCAATAATGCAAAACCGGCATAGAGTAGTTGGAATAATGCCTTTTCCATTGTCTGGAGTGGGGGGAGCTTGCGAACCCAGCCGCCGGCATGCTTATGTCGTAACTGTTTTTCCTGAATGGCCAGAATAATCGATTGCATTGCGGCTAGTGCAAGCAGGGCATACGCTGTAAGTGATAGTAAAATATGCCATTCCAAAGCAGGATCACTGAGAGTTTGTTGGCTACCCGGTGCTTCGACCCTGAACATTAAACATAAAGCTACCAGTGGATATACTACAATTCCAGGATGCGCTATCTGAGAACGCAAACCCGTTAACATCGCGATAAATGCCATTAACCAGGCTGCGATAGATAACATGCTCATCAGACTGAGATCCCAGCCTTGGGCAAATTTCATGGTGAAATAAATATCTGCAGCATGGAATAACAGCGCTAATGTGGTCAATATGCCTATCGGTAAGGCAAGTTTATTCCCATTATGATCGCGTTTGACAAAGTCACGGATCAGAATAACGCTGCTACTTAAATACAGTAGGAAGGCTAATGCGTTGGCAATGGCCATGAGGGGAGATCCTTAAGTTCCAATAATGTTTATCCGGTTAAACGCTAAGCTTAAATCATAAACGATAAGCCGCTTCACCGGATATCATATCAGTTATAATGCCATACCTATCTACATAGTACTGATTTTCAGACACCAAACGATGCAGGATACATTATGTTTGACAGCCTAAGTGACAGACTCGCCGGTAGCCTCAAAAAACTGCGTGGACAGGGTCGAATCACCGAAGACAATATCAAAGAAACGCTGCGTGAAGTACGTATGGCTTTGCTTGAGGCCGACGTTGCATTGCCGGTTGTCCGCGATTTTATTGAAAAAGTAAAAGAACGGGCAATGGGACAGGATGTGATGCGCAGCCTTAGCCCAGGCCAGGTTTTCGTCAAGATTGTTAATGACGAACTGGTTGCCATAATGGGCGATGAAGACAACAGTCTTAATCTGAATAGTCAGCCGCCGGTGGTTATTCTGATGGCGGGTTTACAGGGTGCGGGTAAAACCACCAGTGTGGCAAAACTGGCCCGCTTTCTGAAAGAAAGACAAAAGAAATCCGTCATGGTGGCGAGTGCTGATGTTTATCGGCCAGCGGCGATAGAACAGTTAAAGACACTTGCAATTGATGTTGAAGCGAAATTTTTCCCCAGTGATGCCAGCCAGGATCCAGTGGCGATTGCACAAGCTGCCGTAGCACAGGCAAAACTTGAATATGTTGATGTAGTGATTATTGATACAGCAGGTCGTCTGCATATTGATGATGACATGATGAGCGAAATCAAACATATTCATGCGGCAATTAATCCAACAGAAACATTGTTTACGGTTGATAGTATGACCGGCCAGGATGCTGCCAATACTGCCAAGGTATTCAACGAGGCTTTACCGTTGACCGGTGTGATTTTGACCAAAACGGATGGTGATGCTCGTGGTGGTGCGGCTTTATCTATTCGTCATATTACCGGTAAACCCATTAAATTCATGGGTGTGGGTGAAAAGACAACAGCTTTGGAAGTCTTCCATCCTGATCGTGTGGTTTCCCGAATTTTGGGAATGGGCGATGTTCTCTCTTTAGTCGAAGAAGCACAACGGAAAATTGATGCGGGTTCAGCTGAAAAACTGGCCAACAAACTTAAAAAAGGCAAGGGCTTTGATCTTGAGGATTTTCGCGATCAATTGCAGCAAATGAGCAAAATGGGCGGGCTTACTTCATTAATGGATAAATTGCCCGGCATGGGGCAAATTCCTGATGCTGTTAAAAACCAGGCCAATGATAAAGAGCTGGTTAAAATGGAAGCGATGATTAATTCGATGACGCCTAAAGAGCGACGTCGCCCTGAATTAATAAAAGGCTCGAGAAAAAAACGCATCGCAGCAGGCTCTGGCACACAGATTCAGGATGTAAATCGCTTACTGAAACAGTTCTCTCAAATGCAAAAAATGATGAAAAAAATGGGGCAGAAAGGTGGTATGGCAAAAATGATGCGCGGCCTTGGTGGAAAACTGCCAATGGGCGGTGGTGGCATGCCATTTTAAGGTAATCGTATTTACAGCTTTGCAAAGCTGCGATAAGTGCGTAAAATAACTCTATTTTTCCATCCAGATTTCCAACGGGTAGGTTTATGGTAACAATTAGAATGACACGCGGTGGCGCTAAAAAGCGTCCTTTCTACGGCATTGTCGTAACAGATTCACGTAGCAAACGTGATGGCCGTTATATCGAGCGTCTGGGCTTTTACAATCCAATCGCTAAAGGCCAGGAAGAAGAGTTACGCATTGATTTAGAACGCGTCAAACATTGGATCAGCCAGGGTGCACAAACATCGGAACGTGTTGCTCAGCTGATCAAGCAAGCACAAAAAGCTGCTTAATTTCTACCCGGGAGGCTCGTGATGGCTGATGCCAGCGAATTTATCCCGGTAGGGAAGATATCAGGAGTTTTTGGCGTTAAGGGCTGGGTAAAAGTATTTTCTTTTACCGATCCTCGCGACAATATCCTTGAATACAAACCGCTTTATGTGCATCGCCATGGTGATTGGGTTCCAATCGAAGTGAATGGCGGACAGTTACAAGGTAAAGCGGTTGTCATGAGCCTGGAAAAGGTTACTGACCGCAATCAGGCCATGACGTTAATCGGTTCAGAGTTGGCGATTAAAAGGTCGCAATTACTCGAAACTGATGTAGATGAATTTTACTGGGCTGACCTGGTTGGCCTGACAGTGATTAACACTGAAAATGAAGTTCTGGGAATAGTTGATCACCTGTTAGAAACAGGTGCCAATGATGTTCTGGTCGTAAATGGAAAAGATGCGGATACGCAATATCTGATTCCATTTGTTTTGGAAAGAACCGTATTGCAGGTTGATCTGGAAAACAAACTGATTCAGGTTGATTGGCAAGCCGACTATCTTTGAATAATGAAATGCAGCTATCTGTAATTTCTTTGTTTCCGGAGATGTTTGCTGCGGTAACAGAATATGGCGTAACCGGGCGGGCGGTAAAACAGGGCAGACTTAGTCTTAATTACCTAAACCCGAGAGAGTTTACAGCTGATAAACATCAGACTGTGGATGACCGACCTTACGGAGGCGGCCCCGGTATGGTTATGAAAGTAAGTCCGCTGCTGGATGCGATTAAAACGGCAAAACAGCAGCTTGGTGATAAGGTAAAAGTCATTTATCTATCACCGCAGGGACAAAAGCTGAATCAGCATGCGTTAGGCCAAATGGCGAAACGTAAATCAATGATTCTGCTGGCTGGTCGTTACGAAGGTATCGATGAGCGATTGGTAGAACAGGAAATTGATGAGGAGTGGTCGATTGGTGACTATGTCCTCAGTGGTGGTGAACTGGCAGCCATGGTGATGATTGATGGTATTGCCCGTTTGTTACCTGGTGTGTTGGGTGATGCCGAATCTGCTGAGCAGGATTCGTTTATGAGTGGTCTGTTGGATCATCCGCATTACATCCGCCCTGAAACGTTAAATGGCCAGACAGTGCCAGCCGTACTGTTAGGTGGAAATCATGAGGCAATACGTCAGTGGCGTCTCAAACAGTCCTTAGGACGAACATGGTTACGGCGACCTGATTTGTTGGAAATGATAACTTTAACAACAGAGCAGGCTGCTTTATTGGAAGAATTTATTGCCGAGCGCGGGCAGGATTAGTTGGGAGCAAACAATGAGTAACATTATCGATCAGCTGAACGCTGAACAATTGAGAACCGATATTCCGGATTTTTCTGCCGGTGACACGGTTGTTGTTAAAGTTCGTATAAAAGAAGGTGAGCGTGAGCGTGAACAGGCTTTTGAAGGCATCGTTATCGCAAAACGTAACCGTGGTTTGCATTCAGCTTTCACTGTTCGCAAAATCTCTAACGGTGTTGGTGTTGAACGTGTTTTTCAAGCACACAGCCCAACCATTGCCAGTGTAGAGTTGAAACGTCGTGGTGATGTTCGCCGTGCGAAACTTTACTACTTGCGTGACCTGACTGGTAAAGCGGCACGCATCAAAGAAAAATTGTAAGTCCGACGGGTCGTTTGATCCGTTGCATATAGAAAAAGGGACAAAGTTGATTTCAGCTTTGTCCCTTTTTTGTGCCTTGAAGTTGCTATTATGCGATATGGTCTAACTGATGCAGCCCCATGACAAAGCCAAGTGATATACAACTGAGTCATCTACAAAGCTTTATTGATTCGCTGTGGCTGGAATCCGGGTTAAGTGATAATACGGTAACCGCTTATCAACATGATTTAGTGGCGTTTGCCAGCTGGTTACAACCATTTGATGTGACATTAACCAATGCAGAGCGTGAACATATTCAGCGTTATCTGCAGCAACGAATGCGGGATGGAAAAAAGGTGCGCAGTGATGCGCGTTTATTATCTAGTCTTCGCCGTTATTATCGTTATTTATGTCGTGAAGGGATCCGTGATTCGGATCCTACAGCAATGTTGGAATCTCCGCGATTGGGTAAATCCTTGCCAGGCAGTTTATCTGAAGCAGATGTTATCAACTTGTTAACTCAGCCTGATACGGAAACCGCTTTGGGCATGCGTGACAGAACCATGCTCGAGGTGTTGTATGCCACCGGGTTACGTGTTTCAGAATTAGTGGCATTAACCTTTGAACAATTGAATATGCGACAGGGCCTGATCCGCTGTATTGGTAAAGGCAATAAAGAAAGATTGGTTCCATTAGGTGAAACGGCATTGGACTGGTTGCAATTGTATTTGCTTGAAAGCCGACCTCAGTTACTGCAAGGCCAGGTCACAGATGACCTATTTCCAACCCGTCGCGGGCAATCAATGACCCGTCAGGCATTCTGGTACATTATCAAACGCTACGCCAAATTGGCAGATATCGATAAACCGCTGTCGCCACATACTTTGCGTCATGCCTTTGCCACGCATTTGTTAAATCATGGTGCAGATTTAAGAGTCGTTCAACTTCTGCTGGGTCATTCAGACTTATCAACAACACAAATCTATACCCATGTTGCCAAAGCCAGATTGCAGCAAATGCATAATCAACATCATCCGCGAGGTTGAGTTTCCGCTGCTATGTAAGCTGATGTTAAACTGCCGGGTTAAAATTTAATTAGATTGGGAGAAGCCATAATGCCCTCATTTGATATTGTTTCTGAAGTCGATAAGCATGAACTGACCAATGCGGTGGATCAAGCAAACCGTGAACTGGATAACCGCTTTGATTTTCGAGGAACCGAAGCCAAAGTCGAGCAGTCAGACAAAGCGCTGACCATGTTTGCCAACAGTGATTTTCAATTAGATCAGTTGCTCGATATTCTCAGAATGAAACTGGTGAAACGTGGTATTGATATCAGTTGCCTTGAACTTAAGGATCCGGTTGGCTATGGCAAGATGCGTAAACAGGATGTGCTGGTGCGTGAAGGCATCGAAAAAGACTTATCGCGAACCATCGTTAAACTGATAAAAGAGAGCAAAATTAAAGTTCAGGCAGCAGTCCAAGGGGACAGCGTCAGAGTGACTGGCAAAAAACGTGATGATCTGCAACAGGTCATGGCGTTGTTGAAAAACCATGATTCAATTGATATGCCACTGCAATTCAATAATTTTCGAGATTAAGAGAACCACACGAATGAAAATAAGCCGACTGGTATGGTTACCATTATTGTTATGCATGAGCCTTGTTCATGCTGATGATATGACAAAACTCAAAGCCGAACTAAAAAAACAATTACCCGAAATGGAATTGCAGTCATTGTCTCCTGTTGGCGAGTCAGGATTATATGAAGCCATTATCGATGATCGAATTTATTATTTTACCGCGGATGGAAAATACTTAGTACAAGGTGATTTATTGTCGCTCGAATCACGTGAAAACATTACCGAAACCCGTCGGATTGAAGTGAAAAAAGGGTTGTTGGACAAATTAAATGAGGATGATCTGATTGTCTTCGCGGCTAAAAAACCTGTCTATACCGTAACCGTCTTTACCGATATTGATTGTGGATACTGTCGCGAGTTGCATCGTCAGATCAAAGACTATAACAATTTGGGTATTACCGTTCGGTATATGGCTTATCCTCGTGCCGGCGCAGAATCGGAGTCGGCGAATAAATTAATCGAAGTCTGGTGTGCCAAAGACCCTCAGAAAGCAATGACGGATGCCAAAGCCCAGCGTGAAGTGAAAAAAACCTCTTTATGTGAAAACAATCCGGTTGCCGAGCAGTTTGAAATTGGCGGAAAGCTAGGTGTTCGTGGAACGCCAGCTATTTTTCTGGAAGATGGTCAAATGTTACCAGGGTATGTGCTACCAGAAAAATTACGTGAAATTCTGGATGAATATCTTGGTTCAAGTTAACAGGAGATGGGTTTCACCCTGAGGTAAACGCGTATCTACCAGACGTATTTTTTCAGCAGTGATTTCGACATAACTGGGGGCAGGCTGCCAATCACCTAATACAATTCGATAGTTTGAAATATTTCGTACAGGCTCAAGCGGTTGGATAGCCGGTCGATGAGTATGACCATGCAGCAATAAATTAACGTGATATTGCTTCATAACCTGTCGGACAGCAGCTGGATTGACATCCATGATCTGAGCTTGTTTATATTGTTTTTGCTGCTTGCTTTTGGCTTTGATTTTATCGGAAATACGTTGCCGTATGGTCAGCGGCATCGCCAGAAACAGCTTTTGTAACCATCGCTTACGGACGACTTTGCGATATCGCTGATAACTCACATCATCGGTGCACAAACTATCTCCGTGCATTAATAATATAGAATGCCCGTAAAGACTTACCACGACAGGATCATCCAATAAAATTCCGCCAACCAGTCGGGCAAATCCTTCCCCAAGCATAAAATCACGATTACCCTGCATCAGGTAAATTTTGCTGCCATTTTGCTGTTGATTTTGTAACGCTTGAATAAACGGCTCAAATTCAGCCGGGATTAAATCATCACCAAGCCAAGTGTTGAATATATCACCCAAAATATAAAACGCATCCACAGCAGATTGCTTTGCAACAAACTCAGTGGCCAGCCGGATTAACTCCGGCTGGTCAGGACTAAGATGTAAATCTGAAATAAACAGGGTTTTCATTTGATGGATGTGTTGAATTAATCGACCATAATCGCTTTTTCAATCACTACTGCATCAGCCGGTACATCCTGATGACCTCCACGCATAGTGGTTTTTACTTTGCGAATCGCATCAACCACATCCATACCTTCGATGACTTCACCAAAAACCGCATATCCCCAATCCTGCATGGTTTTGCCACGATAGTTCAAAAAGTCATTATCTTTAGTATTGATAAAAAACTGTGCCGTTGCAGAATGCGGATCGCCTGTCCGCGCCATCGCGACAGTGCCTTTTGTATTGCTCAAGCCGTTATCTGCTTCATTCTGAATTGGCGCTTCAGTTGTTTTCTGTTTGAATGATTCATCAAACCCGCCGCCTTGAATCATAAAGTTTTCAATGACGCGATGAAAAATGGTGCCATCGTAAAAGCCTGATTCAACATATTGAATAAAGTTTTTAACCGTTTCAGGCGCTTTTTCAGCATTCAGCGCGATAACAATATCGCCATGATTGGTGGTGAGCTTTACTTTTGGTTGTGCGCTACCGCCTTCGGCTTGAGCTGCCAGCGAAAACGAAGCAAAAAACAGGGGGGCCAGATGGCGATAGAGTAATTTCATGGTAGCTTGTCCAAAAATTGCAAAAA
>NZ_DCSO01000007.1:2955-9350 GCF_002325665.1 Methylophaga sp. UBA1464 | reverse complement strand
TTATCCAGTCGTTATTTTCCGGTGCAATAAACAGGGTCGTCGGGTTGAAAATTTCGGTACGGTCATTTTCCGGGTAGTGGTACAGCGTTTCGCCGGTAATGACTCGTGAAGGTTTGCCATTGATATCCATTACTGTCAGTTTGAAGTCAGTCATGCCAAAATCGATACTGTAATGCACAGAGGCTTCCGTTCGAGGGGCTTCTGGTTTATTGAACAGCATCCACAGACTGACCACTGCTATCAGCAGTAGGGCAATTTTGAGATAACCCGGAATATTAAAGATGGCGTTCAATTTGATCCTGCAGGGTTCCCTGTCCTTCCATAATAAATTCACATACATCACGTGCCGCACCTTTTCCACCCATGGAAGGAGTGATCCAGTGAGCATGTTTTTTCACAACCGCATCAGCATCTTGCACAGCAATCGCCAAACCCACTCGGTTCATGATGGCCAAATCAACCCAGTCATCTCCAACATAAGCGCATTGTTCCGGCTTCAGCTTAAGCGTTTTAAGTAATTCTTCAAAAGCAGGTAACTTAACTTTTTGTCCCTGATAAACCAGATTGATGCCAAGGCTTTGCATACGATGCTCAACCACCCTCGAAGTGCGCCCGGTGATAATAGCAATATCGACACCAGTGTACTGCAGCAGTTTCATGCCATGGCCATCACGAGAGTTAAATGCTTTATGTTCCTCACCATCATCGCCAATGATGATGCTGCCATCAGTCAGGACACCATCGACATCAAAAATCACCAGCTTAATTTGTTTGGCACGAGCCGTTATATCTTGCATTGTTTTTTTCCTGAAAATTAGACCACACCCGCACGTAATAAATCGTGCATATTGAGTGCGCCCGTTAAGTTATGGTTTTTATCGGTAATCAACAGCCCATTGATTTTGTATTGTTGCATCATTTGTAATGCTTCGGCGGCCAGCATCTCAGCCTGACCGGTTTTACAATGGCGTGTCATATGATCTTTCAGCGGTGCGGTGAGAATATTCACTTCCTGTGCCAATACACGACGTAAATCACCATCAGTGAAAATACCGACCAGTTTGCCAGCATTATCCACCACAGCGGTCATGCCCAGACTTTTGTTAGACATTTCCATCAAGGCTTCACGTAATAAAGCCTGTTCATTGACCTGCGGAATCGCCGAGCCAGTATGCATAATATCGCTGACGCGTAATAATAAACGTCGACCAAGATTGCCACCGGGATGAGAAAGGGCAAAGTCTTCGGCGGTAAAACCGCGGGTTTCCAGTAAGGCAATGGCCAGGGCATCCCCCATGACCAAAGCAACGGTTGTACTGGATGTGGGGGCGAGTCCCAGCGGACAGGCTTCCTTGTTCACACTGACATTAATATTGGCATCAGCACATGATGAAAGTGTGGAATCCATCCGGCCACTCATGGTGATTAACGGTACGCCAAGGCGTTTAATCAGTGGCAATATCGTCAGAATTTCGGCAGTTTCCCCGGAATTCGACAACGCCAGTACGACGTCTTTATCGGTGATCATGCCCAAATCACCATGGCTGGCTTCACCGGGATGAACAAAAAATGCCGGACTGCCGGTACTGGCTAAGGTCGCGGCAATTTTACTGCCGATATGACCTGACTTACCCATGCCAATAACTACAATACGCCCCTGACACTGCAGCAGATATTCACAGGCGCGGACAAAGTCATCATCAATCCGATCTCGTAGTAATGTCACCGCTTCCAGCTCGGTATCAATCACCGCCAGCGCCAGCATTTTTAATTTTTCCGCATCTATTTTCATATACCGTTATGCACACCTTGGTAGGCCAGCAAACTTATATAGCCTGCATAAACCAGTAATAGCAACAAACCAACCGGACGGCCCAATCTGCCCTTCAAACAAAATCGTGCAAAGAAATACAGCACGATCGTCAGACCAATCATAAAACTAAAATCACGCGTTATCAGCAGCGTATCTATTTTTGATGGTTGAATGAGCCCCGGCATGGCAAGTACAGCCAGTAGATTAAAGATATTTGAGCCAAGAATATTACCAACGGCAATATCATGTTCATTTTTTAATGCGGAAGCGATACACGCCGCCAGTTCCGGCAGGCTGGTACCAATAGCCACGACCGTCAGACCAATGACCAATTCACTGATGCCCAGTAACTGGGCGACGCCGGTGGCTCCCCAGACCAACAGTTTTGAACCTGCCAGCAGGGAAACAAGGCCGATAAAAAATAACAGGATGGATGTTTTCAGCGACAGTTTCGGCTGGGAATATTCTTTGGTGAATTCAATTTTGAGTGGGTCATCCTGCGCACTTTTCACTGCCAGCCAGGCCATACCAGCCAGCGTCAGCAGAAACCCCGAAAACAGAATAACACCATCAATACGATCCAGTTCCATATCCCAGAGCAACAGCAGCAGGGATAGAAACATAATAAACACCAGTACCGGAAATTCTCTTCGTAACGTAACGGAATGAACTGCCAGTGGGGTAATGACTATTGTGAGGCCCAAAACCAGCCCGACATTGGTTATATTCGAGCCAATGGCATTGCCAATACCCAGTGCCGGAGCACCATCAAATGAGGCTAATGCCGATACCATCATTTCCGGAGCCGAGGTACCAAATCCAACAATAGTTAACCCGACAATCAGCGGGGCAACACCGAGATTGGATGCAATACCAGCAGCGCCATCAATAAATTTATCTGCACCCCAGATCAGCAGTACAAAACCACTGATAATCGCGATGGTAAATAATAAAGAAGTCATTTCATAACCGGTGGTGGTGTCGTGAAAATAAAAAAAGAGCCGGAATAAATCCGGCTCTTTTTATTATAGCGATTGGGTTGAAGAATTACTCATCATCAAACAGATCGAAATCATCATCGTTTGGTGGATTACCATCGTAAACCAGGTATTGGCGACGTTGCAGATAAGCGTTGCGAACATAGGCATATTCATCATCTGTTGCTTCGCTTAATACACGTTGCGTTTTTAACAGATTGGCGCGGGTATCCACCACACGGGTTCCGGCTAATGCGTTACGTGCGCCCGGACCTTCAACATACATCACCGGGTCAGTAAACATATCACCCACTAAACCGAATGAGTCACGTACCGTACGTGGACCAAAAAACGGTAATACAATGTAAGCACCGGGTTCAGCACCCCAGACACCTAATGTCTGACCAAAGTCTTCATTACGTTTTTTGTTGCCGGCATGGCCTGCTACATCAAATATACCGGCTACACCCACGGTACTGTTTAACAGGAAACGTCCGGTATCATCCGCAGCCTGACTGAATTTACCCTGCAACAGACTGTTAATGGCAACAGTAATATCATTCAGATTGCTGAAAAAGTTACTGACACCCCAGCTGATGGCATCAGGAACAACAGTATCGTAACCCTTGGCTACAGGCTTCAGAACCGCACGGTCAACCGTGTCATTGAATTTGTACATTGCACGGTTGTAGCTCTCGAAGGGATCACGCTCATCGTTATATTGTGTAGTGGCACAACCGGTAAACAGAACAACCATGCTGATGAGGCTGAATCTGAAAAAATATTTTGAGTCGAACATTGCGGCATTCCCTGAAACAAATTTAACGGGAATAATCTCACGGCAGTTCCCGGCTAATCAAGTATTCTGTTGTACGAATACCAAGAAAGTATGACGATGTTGTCACTTTGCAACATGAGAATGAGAATGTTTCAGCTTTTCTGACTGAGTATTTGCGCTGTTTGGGTTGGAATAGCTGGCTGATTGTCATACATGAAACTCGCAAATACGGCGCTACATTTCTGCCAGCTATTTTCGCGAGCATAAGCAATGCAATCGGTTTTTTGCAGATTCAGCGCACTTAAAGCAGCTGTTTGCAAGTTCCAGTCAAGCTCGCCGGTTTTGCCCTCAATGATAATGTCCTTCGGACCCGTAACCGGAAAAGCAGCCACGGGCAAACCACATGCCATGGCCTCAAGAATCACTAAACCAAAGGTATCAGTCTGGCTGGGAAAAACAAATACATCGCCACCTGCCAGACAGGCCGCCAGTTCCTCTGCAAATTTGGCTCCGGTAAACAGAACCTCGGGGTAACGTTTGCGCAGCATCTCCAAATCCGGGCCATCGCCAATCACCACCTTGCTGCCGGGTAACGTCAGATCCAGAAAAGCTTCAATGTTTTTTTCCACCGCCACACGTCCCATATTGATAAAAACCGGTCCGGGTAAATCAAATTTTTTGGCGTTATCGGGCGTAAAGATCTGTGTATCCACACCACGGCCCCAGACATACACATCCTGAAAACCATGTTGTTGCAATCGTTGCTGTTGTGAAACGGTTGGTACCAAAGTTCTCGCCGCTGGCCGATGAAAGCGGCGTAACCAGGCATAACTCCAGTGGAGTGGAACAGGCAAACGCAGACGTAAATATTCTGGAAACTGGGTATGAAATGAGGTGGTAAATCGAACTTTATGTTTTAAACACCAGCGCCGGGCAGCCATACCTAATGGGCCTTCAGTCGCTATATGCACTGCATTGGCTTGCAGATTTTCCAACATATTGGAAAGTTTTCGATATGGCAGTAACGCTAAACGAATTGAGGGATACGTCGGGCAGGGAATAGTTTTAAAATTCAGCGGGGTGATCATGATCACCTCATAACCCATTTCCTGAAGATGATCACGGGTCTTGCCCAGAGTACGCACTACGCCGTTGACCTGGGGCTCCCAGGCATCCGTCACGATAACCAGTTTCATCAGGCGGCTTTGGCAATCAATACTTGCTGATTAAATAACTCCGCCCAGGGAATGATTTCCATCTGGCCGTCAGGGTGTTCCACCAATGCCGTACAACTTTCTACCCAGTCACCACAATTGTAGTAATCGATATTCTGGATTCGGGTAATTTCAGCCCGGTGAATATGCCCGCAGACCACACCATCAACGCCTTGTTTTGACGCTTCATGTGCCACAGCTTCTTCAAAGTTGCTGATGTATTGCACCGCATTTTTGACTTTGTGTTTAAGAAACGCCGCCAGTGACCAGTAGGTAAAGCCCATCTTGCGACGGAAGTAATTGACCCAGCGATTGGCGCGCAACAAAAATTCATACAATCGACTGCCAATTTTCGCCAGCATCGGCGAAATTTTTACCACGCTATCAAATTGATCGCCGTGAATGATTAATAGCTTCCGTTTATCGGCCGTGGTGTGAATAATTTCATTATGGATTTGCACATTACCGAACACCGCACCATCATAATCCCGCAGAATCTCATCATGGTTGCCGGGGACGAATATCACCTTGGTATTGTGTTTGGCTTTACCAAGCAGGGTACGAACCACGTTATTATGTTCCTGAGGCCAGTACATGCGTTTTTTCATTTCCCAGACGTCGATAATATCGCCGACCAGATAAAGATAGTCGCATTCCACATTATGTAAAAAGTTAAGGAGGAGCTCGGCACTGCAGCCTCGGAAGCCAAGATGGATATCCGAAATGAACACGGTGCGAACTTTCAGCTTTTGCTTGTGACTTAGTTGTGTTTGCATAAGGCACTCATTCACTTAAAATTCTGAACAAACCCTATCTATTAGATATTGCAGTGTGATGACTGTTTTGTTGCGTTACCATGACACAAACTCCACGCACCATACTGCGGGCGATACCGAACTTAATCAGGACATAAATATGACCAACCCACTATTGGAAAATCACCATTTACCACCATTTTCCGCCATTAAAGCCGNNGCGTTACCATGACAATAACTTCACGCGCTACACTGCTGGCGATACCGAACCTAATCAGGACACTATTATGAGCAACCCATTATTGGAAAATCACCGTTTACCGCCATTTTCCGCAATAAAAGCCGAACATGTTGAGCCCGCAATTGATCATGCGTTGAGCACCGCACGCAATAAAATCGACACGATTTTAAGCACACTGACAGAGCCCACCTGGGAAACCCTGGTACAACCAATGGAAGATATGGATGCCCTGATTGACAGTGTCTGGTCGCCAGTAAGTCATATGAATTCGGTGGTCAACTCAGAAGAACTTCGTCAGGCTTACAACGCCTGTCTGCCAAAACTCAGCGAGTTTTCTACCGAATTGGGCCAGAATGAAACGCTGTATCAAGCCTATAAAGCCATTGCCGAAGGCGCTGAATATCAGAAATTGGATACGGCACAGAAAAAAGTTATTGATAACGCCGTGCGTGATTTTCGTTTGTCCGGTGTTGAGCTGGATCAGCAACAACGTGATGAGTTTAAAAAACTGTCACAGCAAATGACTGAACGCACCGCCAAATTTGAAGAAAATCTGCTGGATGCCACCCACGCCTGGCGCAAGCTGATCACCGATGAGTCATTATTATCCGGTTTAC
>NZ_DCSO01000007.1:1002-2877 GCF_002325665.1 Methylophaga sp. UBA1464 | reverse complement strand
AATTATCCGGTTTACCGCCATCCACTATTGAAATGGCCGAGCAAATGGCCAAGCGAGAAGGCGAGGAAGGTTGGTTGTTTACCCTGGATTTCCCATCGTATATGCCGGTGATGTCTTACGCTGATAATCGTGAATTGCGTGAGGAAATGTATACCGCGTTTGCCACCAAAGCCTCAGACCAAGGTCCGAATGCCGGCAAATGGGATAACACCGAAGTGATGCTGGATATTCTGAACTTGCGTCATCAACTGGCTAACCTGTTGGGGTTTGCCAATCACGCCGAACGTTCTTTGGCCACCAAAATGGCCCAGTCACCGCAACAGGTTCTGGATTTCCTGCAAGATCTGGCCAAGCGTTCCAAACCGATTGCCGAAAATGAATATGCCGAATTACGGGCTTTTGCCAAAGTGACTGCCGATCAAGGCCAGCTGGAAGCCTGGGATGTCACGTATTTTGCTGAGAAACTGCGTCAGCAGCGTTATTCGATTTCACAGGAAGAACTCAAACCGTACTTCCCGGAAGACAAAGTGGTCAGTGGTCTGTTTGCCGTGGTGAATCGTCTATATGGTCTGGATATTCGCGAACGTAATGATGTGGATGTCTGGCATAAAGACGTGCGCTTTTTTGAAATTGTTGCTGAAGACGGCAGCGTTCGTGCTCAGTTTTATCTGGATTTATATGCCCGCCAACATAAACGTGGTGGTGCATGGATGGATGAATGCAAGGCACGCCGTCGTACAACCAATGGCATTGAGATTCCTGTCGCCTTTTTGACTTGTAATTTTTCTGAGCCCGTCGGGGATAAACCAGCTTTGTTCACCCATGATGAAGTGACAACACTGTTCCATGAATTCGGTCATGGCCTGCATCATATGTTGACCAAAATTGAATATGCCGGTGTCTCCGGTATCAATGGTGTGGCTTGGGATGCTGTTGAATTGCCAAGCCAGTTTATGGAAAACTGGTGTTGGGAACGTGAGGCGCTGGATTTGATTTCCGGCCATTACCAGACCGGTGAAAAACTACCTGATGAATTGTTCGACAAAATGATCGCTGCACGTAACTTCCAGTCCGCGATGATGATGTTACGTCAGCTTNNGTGAAAAATTGCCTGATGATTTGTTCGACAAAATGCTTGCCGCACGTAACTTCCAATCGGCAATGATGATGTTACGTCAGCTGGAATTCTCGTTATTTGATTTCCGTTTGCATCTGGAATTTGATCCGAATCAGCCGAATCAGGTCGAGAAAATTCTTGAACAGGTTCGTAATGAAGTGACCGTGGTCAAGCCACCCAAATTCAATCGTTTTGCTCACAGCTTTGCCCACATCTTTGCTGGTGGGTATGCCGCAGGGTATTACAGCTACAAATGGGCAGAAGTGTTGTCAGCAGATGCCTTCTCCAAGTTTGAAGAGAAGGGCATTTTTGATCGGCAAACCGGTCTGGAATTCCTGGAAGCCATTCTGGAGCAGGGCGGCAGCCGCGAACCGATGGAACTTTTTATTGAATTCCGTGGACGTGAACCGCAGATAGATGCGCTTTTGCGTCATACCGGAATTGCCGCATAAACAAAAAAGGGCCGAAAGGCCCTTTTTTATGAACTCAGGAATCTGACTTTTACGAATTCATACAAATTTGTACGGATTCCTGAGCAGTGACAATCATTCTTGTTGCCTGATCTTTGGTTAGCTTGTCCGCTTCAATATCCTGCAGAATGGTTTGGTTCAGGTTTTGAGTTGTTTGAGCTAAATCTGCTCCCCCTGCTACCGGCAAAATGGCTTTGTCACGATAAACTTCCGGGAAATCTTTTAAGGCATTCAACTGGCAACTCGCCATTCTCATGACATAGGCATTGGCTTCTGACTCAACAGCGG
>NZ_DCSO01000007.1:620-802 GCF_002325665.1 Methylophaga sp. UBA1464 | reverse complement strand
GCTTCTGACTCAACAGCGGTTGCCGTCATTTCCGGTCTGGCAGCATTCAACTGCTGCACAACCATAGGTTTTAATTGTGTGGTGTAGTTTGTTGTATAGTTTTTTTCATCCTGCTCATCAATTGCCAGAGCTAATTGCGCAGCAAAGATAAAAGGTAATGCCAGTAATAATTTTTTCATTTT
>NZ_DCSO01000007.1:0-483 GCF_002325665.1 Methylophaga sp. UBA1464 | reverse complement strand
GCCAGTAATAATTTTTTCATTTTATATTTCTCTAAAAGTGGGCCAGATAAAGCACCAGTCTTTCAATGTCAGACTTTAAACTGGCTAATATCAAATTCTTGTGAACTGCAAAATAAATCCACAGCACAGCTTTACACAATGCAGTACTGAAAAGCAAAAGAGCACCGAAGTGCTCTTTTATAACGTTGAAATGCGCCTAACGTAATTGACTGTCTTTACTGCCACGTCGGTTAAACAGACTGGCAGTCTTGTTTTCCTTATCAATCATTTCCTGACATTTCACGCAGAGGCGAACACCTGGCACCGCCTCACGGCGTGCCTGAGGGATTTCCTTATCGCACTCTTCACAATGCGTCAGGCTTTCGCCTTTAGGTAAACGGGAACGTGCCTGTTGAATACCGTCTTCAACACTGGCATCAATCTGATCCTGCACCGCGCCATCACGAGACCATCCTCCAGCCATAACAACCTCCAACTGACTGA
>NZ_DCSO01000077.1:101014-101300 GCF_002325665.1 Methylophaga sp. UBA1464 | reverse complement strand
GGGAAAGATAACTAAATACCAAGGTTCAGGTGGATCAATCCTGGTAAATATTTCCCCCACCCCCTCAGCCCATGCGGCATGACCGCGGATAAAAACCGGTACATCTGCGCCCAGTTGCAATCCCAGAGCGGCCAACTGGTCCTCAGTTAAACCACATTGCCAGAGTTTGTTCAGCGCAATTAATGTGGTTGCAGCATCTGAACTGCCGCCCCCCAGACCACCCCCCATTGGCAGGTTTTTTTCAAGTTGAATAATGGCGCCCGAGGTGATTTTTGCAGTTGCCTGT
>NZ_DCSO01000077.1:99788-100857 GCF_002325665.1 Methylophaga sp. UBA1464 | reverse complement strand
GCCTGTAGAAACCTGGCTGCACGAACAATCAGATTATCCTGATCAGCAATATCTGGCAGATCCGCTTTTAAGCTAATTTGTGCATCATCGGTGACAGTAAATTTTAGCTTGTCTCCCTGATCGAGAAACTGAAATGCCGTCTGCAATTCATGATATCCATCTGATCGCCTGCCGGTGATATGTAAAAACAAATTTATTTTTGCCGGCGCAGGCCACCATTCATTCATTTGCCAACTTTCCAGCCATTCATTACCAATCGGATACTTAACTCGGGATGCTCAATGAATATTTTGGCCGGCACATCATTACCTTCCAACGGTACATAATCGATAAACTCAACTTCCCAGCCAGCTTGAGATAGCGTCATCAATCGGCCTTTGTCATCCAGTGTTTTGCCGTCGATCTTTATCGCTGAATACGGTAAGCCTCTCACCCAGTCGCGCAGGGCGCTAACGGGTAGCAACCAACCCATCACTTCTGCCAGAAGCTGCTCAGGAGTAGTAGCAGAATAGGTTTGGCCATCGGAAAACGTCATTGTGACCAGCTCATCGTCACCTTTTAATTCAACGGCTCCCTGAGAAAACGGACCTATCAGACGAATAGTGAAATCATCCTGGTGTTGCTGCCAGGTCACGCCGACATTCCAGCCTTCTTTGTCCTGTCTTATCACTGTCCGGCCACGAAATGACCAGTCGTTTAACTGCTTTAATGATGTTTGATGGTTTTCCCACAGAACTTCTGCAGGGGCGAGTGGTTTTGTTTGCCAAATCGGAGTACAGGCGGTCAGCAAACTGACCGCCAAAATCACCAACAGTTGTTTCATTTGGTCAACCGTTGCAATGTTTCCTGAAGCACTTTGTTTTCAGCATCCAGTTTTGACGCTTCACTCCAGTATTTTCTGGCCTCTGATTTTTTATTCTGCACCCAGAGAACTTCCCCGAGATGCGCCAGGAATTCCACATCAGCCTGAATAGCGACTGCTTCCCGCAAATAATATTCCGCTTTTTCCAAATCACCCATTCGGTAATATACCCAGCCCAGACTATCCAGGTAATACGGATCATTGGGA